>DAOLOF010000132.1:0-1542 GCA_035416965.1 Candidatus Woesebacteria bacterium | reverse complement strand
TTATTTTGATATGCTAATTTATTCAGATCATGCTGTTCAGCTTTTAAACGGAATAGAGGCAACCCAAATACAGTTCCTATCTGCTCAAGATCATTATCTTGAACCTTCACAACAGTGCCAGGAGTTGCAAGAGCGCAAGCTGAGGGAAAAGCCGTTTGATATGTGTCAAAAAATGAGTGATCGCTCTCAGCAATAATCACGTTTCTGTCAAATCCCAAATCTGGAATTCCTGGAGATTCTGGATATTGCGGATAGTCAGAGATCTCTCCAGCTTCATATTTTTTAAGAGCTTCTTGATACTGGAGACGCTTTTGCCCATGGCTAACTTCCGCTTGCTTCGTCAGTTTAATAGCATCAGGAGTTGTGAGAGAATAGATTGCTGGTACTCCTATTGAGTCGACAACAATGACGTTAGTGTCTCCCAGAATATAGTTAGCTTTGGAACGCATGATTGCTTGAGTTTCTGGAGGCATCTCGTCGATATAACTTTGATCAATATGAGCTGGCTCAAAGAACATTTTGAGATGTGAAACTGGCGAACTCAGTGGTTGAAAATTGCTCAAGTCATTTTTTAAGTGATACTCGGCAATAGTATTGCCATATTGATCTCGTTTATTTGTTTCTTGATACTGAGTAAGGAGGCCTGAATAATACAAAACATACTGATCATTGAGATTAATCACTTCAGGTAATGACGAATCAAAAACTGCCGTTTTAACCACCTTTCCTTGATCAAGAAGATATAGAGGGCTTTCCCAGTCAGTTTCTTGATAACGAGTAGTTTTGTTGGCTGAATCATTCAAAACATATTCCTGAAAATCTTTCGTTGCCAAGATATATGTTTCAGGCAGTCCCGGACCTTCTTGACTCCTTATCGCAACTATTCTAGTATAAACCTCCCACTCTCCACTCAGCTTACCCGCTTCATAATAAACATGACTTTCGATCATACTGTCTGATGGATTGAGTACCTTAAACAAGGCCAAATCTCGATCAAGACGCTTGAGCTCACCCGAAATCGGTGCTACTGTGGGCTCTAAACCTTGAGTTGGAGTCAAACGATCATCTTTGAATTCAGGTTCATTTTTGGTTTGATCTGGTTTGCGTCTAGAAAATTCAATATTAAACTCTGTTTTTCCAAGATAATATGCTCCCACTCCAACTACTCCAAGAAGCAACAAAATTATCACAAATAACACAATGTTTTTGGATTTATGAGAAGAAACATGAACATTTACCTCAGATGACGCGACTTGTTGATGCTCCTGCACAAATTGTGATTGAGTTGGTGACTTTTCTTTTTCAAGTGATATAAAAAGATTTAATTAAAATGATAAATATAGTCTATTCTTCAATAAATACTTTGACAAGCAAACAAAACTATACACACTATTCAATTTCAAGCAGTTGTTGAACATATTGATGTACTTCTAGCCATTCTCCATGTCCAGCCTTGGGTATCAAAATATAGGCTCCACTGGCCGACTTGGAACTTATGAGAACATTGTCTGTGCTGATTGAGCCTCTTTTCATCTCGTAGTC
>DAOLOF010000131.1:0-1713 GCA_035416965.1 Candidatus Woesebacteria bacterium | reverse complement strand
TCTGACTTGAACCAAGTCCAGATCAGCAATCTGACGCGGTCGATACTTTTGATACCAAGACATATGACTGTATCCAGTGTTAATGAATTCTCTTCAAGACTCTTGTTATTAATCGTGATGATAACCCAGTAGATGCATCAGCCCGTGTTCAACATAAAAAGCCAACTGATCATCAACCAATTTACCATATCTTTTGGCAGAACGCACTGCTTCGGGAAAACTGATCACAATTTCTCCAAGATGGGTCAATTCTCCTGGGGGCAAGGAAAAATCGTGAAGCTTCTGTTTCTCATGCTGGGGAAAGGACAAAACGTCTGTAGTTCCCTGATGATGAAGTTCTTTTTCGTTCAGCTCTTTTATTTTCCGCTGGCCAACTATCCAGATATTTAGTTGCACCTCGTCTTGATTGTGATTCTTAAGCAGTTGTTCAGCAAAAAAACGGACTTTTTTTTTGTTGACCGCATATCGAGAGCTTGAGTAAAGATTAACTTTGATCATTTTTTGTTATAAACCCAAAAGTTTAAGAGTGAGTGCTTGGCGGAACTTGAGTATAGTGAGACTTTAACAACTTCACCACCGATGGAAAATCATATTGTTGTAATCTCAATTTTATTTCATCTAATAATTTTACAGACAAAGATGCGTAATCATGTATTAGTAGCATCATCATCTGAGTAAGAGTCTTGAGAGAGGCAGGCTCATTATTTATCTCGAACATATTTGAGCAAATTTCTGTAGGAACTTCCGCTTTCATTTTTATCAATTCTAAAGTTAATTAATTAGTGCCCTCAAATTAATAACCCCCAAAGGAACTTGATCATCAGGATCATTCACAAAATATAATATCACTCTTCCTCGAGAACGAGGACTCCAAATTTTTCCTTCTCTAATCACCTCTGGTGAACCGCCAAACTGTTTCTTGACAAAGGAGATTGGTCCAGCATCACCCACCACGCCAACCACCGCTAGTCCTTCTGCAGGATTAATCACAATCATTTTGCGAAACTTATACCACGGCTTAAGAGTGGCAGACTCAAGATGCCAATTATCAAGGTACATCGTTTGGACCGCAAAATAATATTTTTCTCGAGCTATTGCTTGTGGAGTAAGCTCGCCGTCAATCGTAAACCATCCAAAAGCTCCTCTATTAGCAGCGATGCCTGCCTCCAAGTACTGGTTGTGATTTTCAAGGGAATCACCGGGATATCTCATCAGGTGCTGTTCGCCACCCATCACTCCCAAACTGTGATTGAGTCTGTATCCATTGAGCTCTGCCAACACCTCAAACCCCAGTAAATCAGATAGTTGCTGTTCCAGATATAACTCATCTTCACGTTTGAGATGGCCCACTTGCCCGTTAACAAAACCAATCATCTTGTTAATCACTTCTTCCAGTTCTTGAAGGGAGATCTGTGACAGCAAATGGTTGCGTTGTTTCTGTTCCAATGCTAACAGTTGTTGCTGAACTTGAGCCTCTACTGGCTGAGAAGTAGCAACCTTGGCCGCCAAGCTCGCGGCCACCACAAACTGTTTCGCGAAATTTAACAAATCTGATTGATCACTAAAGGCTGTCTCTAACCAATTGGCTATTTCTTTATTTTGTGATTCTAACTGCTTTTTTGTCTGCTGATATTGAGCTTTGAGAGCATCCAATGTCATCGAATCGTCGGGTGGTAAAGCAACAACTGTGGACATATCTAAGATCATCAAACA
>DAOLOF010000130.1:0-1732 GCA_035416965.1 Candidatus Woesebacteria bacterium | reverse complement strand
CAAGATGAGACAAGGCTTGTTCATCGACATTTAAAACAAAGATTTCTGGTTTGCCCGTAAGTAAATTCAGTTCTCTTAACAACTGCAACTTAATGGCTGAACTTGGCGAGAGATCATGAACTGATCTCAGCTCACTCAATCCAACACTCAGACTAACTCCTTTACTCAACTGTTCTTTTAATTCTTGAATTGCTTGCCAACGCAAAAGATCCTCATTCGCCTTAGTACCTTTTGGCTGTTTTTGTTTTTCCAAAGTATCTAAATCAGCCAATTGGAGTTCTGTACGCACCGTAGCCAAATCAGACGCCGGATCAACTGCTCCCTCGCGAATAATACTGCCATCATTAAAAGCCCTCAATACATGACAAATGGCATCGGTTTCTCGAATGTGAGACAAAAACTTATTGCCCAAACCTTCTCCTTGACTGGCTCCCTTTATTAGACCAGCAATGTCGGTAAACTCTACTAAGGCAGGCTTGATCACTTGTGTATCGACTAGTTTCGCTAAAACTGACAAACGATTGTCTGGTACCTCCACTACACCGACATTAGGTTCTATAGTAGCAAAAGGATAGTTGGCGGCTACCGCGATCTGCTTTTTAAGCAAAGCATTAAATAGTGTTGACTTGCCAACATTGGGTAAACCCACTATGCCGACTGATAGGTTTGAACTTATCATTAGTTATTTCTTGATTGTTATTGCTTTATTTATTGGTGTAAACTAATCAAGCCATACAATCCATCATCCGTGATAATTAATATCAATAGTAGACAATTGAGAAGTAACTAGTTGACCCCACTGAGTGGTCCCCGCTTATTTCTCCTGAGTTGGTATTATAAATGAGATCTGATTGAGTTGCTCCTACCAACTCCATTGTTTTTAGCAGAGCGATTATTGATGAAGGACTATCGAGATATTGATTGTTAAGGTTGCGTAGTTGGTCGTATTGACGAGTCATCATTAGATGATACGTGATTTGATCCTTCTGCCGAGCTTGATCACCGATTAAATTGTGAGAAAAATCAACGGCCGCTATCAAAACTACGTCTTCGTTAACCACTTTGGCCAAATGGTTTGCCAATTTATTAATTTGCGACTGGTCCATTAAGCCACTGATTAATAAAGGCACTACTTTGGTATCGGGTAAGTAATACTCAAGAAATGGCATAAGACTAGTTATAGAATGGTCTGATGATACGGTATTTTCATCAATATTGATCACTTTTTTATCTCGAAGCTGTACAATGATGTTTCGCTGAGGTTCCACTACGCCAAACGATGTTTTCCAATTATATATACTCGATAATACTGGCTTTTCTCCCCTCTCCAGATGATTTGGACCCAAGATTATGATTGTTTTGGGTTTTTGATTTGTAAGACGGTAAAAAAAATCAGCAATCAATTGGCTGGCAACCAAATGATGAGGAACTATGCCTCCCATAATATGGGGTTGAACTTGAAGCGAGTTCTGCTTAACCAAACGTACTCCTTCAAAAAAAAGCTCGTCCTCAAAAAACACAACCTGATGAGTGTATCCAGTGGTGTGATCTGGTAAATGAGACTGACGACACTCAAAAATTTTTATGGAGATATAAGAACAAATTGCCAATCCCACACAAGTCAAACCAATCACCATCAATACCAATCCCCAAAAATGTTTATTGGCAGTCATACTAAATATTTTTTAGTCCTTGAAGATTTAAAAGATATAAAAAAAGAACTTGCGAACTT
>DAOLOF010000129.1:0-1773 GCA_035416965.1 Candidatus Woesebacteria bacterium | reverse complement strand
ACGGCAACAAACATCAATTTATCTAGCTGATCCTCAACTTGGTGGTGTATTTAGCCAGTTGGGTTGGACAGGTAGTTTGATTCAACCAGAGTGTCCTGCGCGATTCGGTGGGGGTTGTTACAAAGATTATCTCTATCAGGTAGAAGCAAATATTGGCGTGAACAAAATCAACCAGCACATTTTGTCGCGCATCACTCACTCAATTCAAATAACTCCAGAGAGGGTTGAACATACTCGTCAAATTAAATACACCAATAATGCCCAATCCCCCAGCTGGCCGTTAGGTCTTTATAAGACATATCTTCGTTTTTATGTAAATGCCGAGAGCATTGTGGCTGGAGTCATGGTAAATAAAGAATCACTTGAGTCTAAGTATATTACCGAGTATCTTGATCACAATCGAAAAGTCATTGGAATTGTGGTGGCAGTGCCCATTGAGTCGGAAATTGAAGTTGTGGTCAAGTATTATACGTCTCACCAAATTAAAAAAGGAGAATCCTACTTCTTCTTTGAACAGTCTCAACCAGGAGTGATGAATCGTCTCTCCTCTATTGCTCTCACCCACCCCGACAATTTGAGAGCAGAGTTAATTTCACCACTAGTTGAGGTAAATCAAAATCAGGTAGTAGTCACCAGCGATCAAGGTGTTGGCTTTTTAGCAATTCAGTTTGCAAAGGAACAATAAAAATTGGGCGAATGGCTTTAAAGGCTGGTGTAAAGATTATAACAATCTAAAGCGCGGGGACTTCTTTGTCATAAGAACATTACTATCGAACAATATCAAACACCAAATAAACTCATCAAAAGGTTTCGCTCTGATCAAAAATCATGTGAAAACAATGTGTAACAAATACATATATTTCTAGTTGAGAACGTAAATAAACAAACTCTCACAATTGTTTTCCTGATAAATCTCCCGTTATGAAAATAGAGTTATTTTTGCTATAATGCCACATCTCAAGCTCAAAGAAAGGGAGACAGAACATCGAGTTCTTGGCGATCTATCTCTAGTTTGAACTAATTGATTATTAACCATACTAAAGTTATGTTAAAGCATCAAGCAACGGTTTGTAAGCGTGATTTATCGCAAAGTTTAAAAGCAATTCGTCGTGATGCGGTTGTTGCCAATATCTATGGTCCCAAAATAGATTCCATACCGGTTCAGATGGATTACAAAGAGTTCGACAATCTTTACAATCAGGTAGGGGAGTCAACAGTGGCTTATCTCAAGTTGGATAAGAAAGAGTATCCTGTTTTAATTGATGAGGTTCAACGCAATCCAGTAACGGATCTGCCTTTACATGTTGTTTTTCGAATGGTTGATTTGAAAGAAAAGATTACTGCCGCCATTCCAGTGGAAGTGATAGGAGAGATCGATATTCCAGAAGCAGTATTGGTGGTGGTTAAGGACGAAATTGAGGTAGAGGCTTTACCAACTGATTTACCAGAAAAGTTTGAGCTAAGTGTGTCTGGATTAACAGAAATAGGCCAATCTCTCACTCTTGCAGACTTAAGTTATGACCGATCAAAAGTGACCTTAGTATTGGATGAAGATGAAGAGGAAACGGCACCAGTTGTTTTAATCCAAGAGGTAAAGGAAGAGGTTGAGGAGGTTGAGCCAGTGGAAACTGAGATTATTGGAAAGGCGGAAACTGAGGAAGCTCCAGCGGAAACTGCCGAAACCAAACCAGAACAATCCTAATTTTTTTCATTGATAATGGGTCTAGTGAACTTTAGCACTAATTAAGTGTTAAAATAGTTTGCTAGGACAAT
>DAOLOF010000128.1:0-1802 GCA_035416965.1 Candidatus Woesebacteria bacterium | reverse complement strand
AAGCCTCATTCCTTCTTAAAACCAGACTTTTTTGGTGCCCAAACATCTGCTTGGATTGTGTTTCCATTTGAGCCATTTGAGATGATCGAATTAATTGGTGGCAAATGGATTGATCAAGGTTTGTCTCAAGAAGAATTAACCAAACGATTTAATCAATTTGAATTTGGCGCAGAAATAACCCAAAAAGCCATTCAAGAGTTATACCAGCATCACCAACAGTAATTATTAATACCATATTATTGAATACATATTATGATCATTATTGTTGATTTTGGCTCTCAATCGGCACATTTAATAGCAAGAAGATTTCGAGATTTGGGTGTAGCTACCCAACTCACTGAGCCTAGTTTGCTCAAAAAATATATATCTCAAGCAAAAGGAGTGGTATTAAGTGGAGGTCCCGCTAGCGTTTATGAAGCAGGAAGTCCTCAACTAGATCTGAAAATAGACCAACTCGGAGTACCGGTTTTGGGTATTTGTTACGGCTGGCAAATGATTGCCCATCAACTTTCGGGGAAAGTGGTGTCAGCAAAAAAAGAATATGGTCCAGTTTCGATCAAGGTAACGGCACAAAATCCTCTTTTTACTAAAGTTAATAAACAGTCTTTTTCAGTCTTTATGAGTCACAGCGACGAGGTGAAACTTCTGCCTTCAGGTTTTATCACGATCGCCAGCTCTAAAACAATACCAAATGCTGCCGCTTATCATTCAGTTAAGCAAATATATGGTTTGCAGTTTCATCCAGAATTAAGCCACACCCAGTTTGGCAACCAGCTACTACGAAACTTTGCCGAAATCATCTGCAAAGAACAAATCAAACCTCGCAAGATTGATGTAAATCAGGTGCTCGACCAAGTGGCTCAACAGCTTGAAGGAGTGGAGGGCACAGTTGTTTCGGCGATTTCAGGCGGAGTTGACTCTGCTGTAGCCAGTGCCTTGGTGGCTAAGGTAATTGGGGAAAGAATGAAGCCTATTTACTGCCACAACGGCTTAATGAGGCTGGGTACTTTGGAAAGAATCAAAACAATTTTTCAAGATCATCTTCATGTCAAACCTATTGTCATTGATTGCCAAGCTCTATTTTTAGAAAGATTGAAAGGTATAACTCAACCAGAACAAAAACGGAAAATTATTGGCAGTTTATATATTGAGTTATTTGAAAAGGAAGCTCTGAAGCTCAAAGATGTGAAGTATCTTGTCCAAGGCACAATTTACTCAGATGTGATTGAGAGCAAGGGTTCCAGGCATGCTCATAAAATTAAAAGTCATCACAATGTGGGCGGTTTGCCTTCAGCTATGAAATTAAAGCTCATTGAGCCATTGCGAGATTTTTATAAAGACGAGGTGAGAGAATTGGGCAAACAGCTTGGTTTACCCAAAGAAGCTATCGAGGCCCAACCTTTTCCTGGTCCGGGGCATGCTATCCGCATCTTGGGCGAGGTCACGGCAGAGCGCCTAGCCAAACAGCAACAGGCTGACGCCATTGTAGTTGAGGTGCTAAAGGAAACTGGCTACTATGATCAGGTCTTTCAATCGTTTCCAGTTATGACAGGTGTGATGACCACAGCAGTAAAGGGAGACGGTCGCGCCTTTGCTGAGCTAGTGGGTTTGCGCATCTACGACAGCGAAGACATTCTTTCAGCTAGTTGGAGTAAGATTCCCTTTGAAGTACTGGGTAAAATCGCCACACGCATCGTAAACGAGGTGCCAGATCTTTCGAGGGTGGTCTATGACATTACTACCAAGCCACCAGCTACTATGGAGTGGGAGTAGATTTTTTTCAAGTTAAAGTTTATGCCCGT
>DAOLOF010000127.1:0-1860 GCA_035416965.1 Candidatus Woesebacteria bacterium | reverse complement strand
CACACATCGTAATACTCAACAAAACCTTCTCAAATCGGCTTCTTGGACTCTAATTGAAGCTCAATTGATTCATAAGTCTGGAGTTGCTCCTGTTACTTTTTTTACTTTAATGAGAAAAGGAGTGATGGAGTTTTTTCGAAGAGCTATTATTAATAAGGGCTATCAGGACGGGTTGACGGGTTTGATTGAGTCACTTGTTCAAGCTATTAATCGAGTGCTGGTATATATTCAGGTTTGGGAAATGCAACAGCAACCTTCATTAGACGAAAAGTATCATCGTTTAGAAATTGAGATGCGAAAGCTCTGGGATCAAGATCGTCAACTTAGGGATGTTGAATCGAAAAAACGACCCCTTGAATAATAAACCCCGATTATGAAAGCCTATCTTTACAGTCCTTATTTTCCCAATCATTTTGGTGGGGGAGAAAAATACCTTCTAGATTTCGCTCTTAATTTAAAATCATTTGGATTTGATTGTATTGATGTGGCCATTTCTGAGCGTCAACATCTGTCATCACTGTCTCTAACTGAGTTTAAAAATAAGTATCAACAGCATTTTAGTTATGATTTGAGTCAGATTAACTTTGTGGGAACGCCGCTCGGATCTTCGGCGAGTTGGTTAAATAAAGTTCTTTGGACTAAACGCTATGACCTTGGTTTTTATCTTTCTGATGGTAGTTTGTTTTTTTCTGCTGCCAAGCGCAATATTTTACATTTGCAGATACCCATGAGGTTGGATAAATCGTCACTGATTGAACGAGCCAAACTTAAAACCTGGCACAAAATTTCGACGAACTCTCAATTTACTCGTTCAATTATTGAGTCCAGCTGGAAGGTTGCTGTTGATGTGGTGCATCAACCCCTTATTGAAGTTGAGCAGATTATTAAGCAGACAACTTTTCAAAAAAAGAAAACAATAATACTGAACGTTGGTAGATTTTTTTCTCAATTACACAGTAAAAGACAAGACATTTTGGTAACTATTTTTCGAAGATTGCGCGCTCGATATCCTCAAGAAACTAAGAATTGGAGACTTGTGTTGGTGGGACCTGTTGAAGACGAATCGTATTTAAAAAAAGTACGCTCACTAGCAATTGGATTGCCAGTTGATTTTATCCATGATTTAAAAAGAAATGAGTTGTTGGAGCTGTATCAAGCCTCAACTATATATTGGCATGCTACCGGATATCGGGTTAATGAAGAATACGAACCAGCTAAAGTAGAACATTTTGGTATTAGTACAGTCGAAGCCATGGCTGCTGGAAATCTACCAATTGTGATTGCTAAAGGAGGCCAAACCGAGATCTTGGGTAAAGAGCTCCTTTTATGGAGTTGGTTAACTCAAGAGGATTGTATACGACACACTATTAAGGCAATTCGACATCCTGAATTGCTTCTTCGAGATCAGCAAATAGCTCAAAATAGAGCCATGCTATTTGGTCAGAAAACATACTTATCGAAGATGAAACAGTTATTATCAACTTAGCGTATTTGATATGATCAACCGTTCTTTTCAAACTGGAATTTCGGTTGTGATTCCAACCTACAACGGGAGTCGGCTTTTGGCCAAAAATCTAGATTCTGTGTGGTCGCAGTTATGTTTGAAGGATCAGTTGATCATTGTTGATGACGCTAGCCAAGATGATTCATTAAACTATTTAGATCAAAGATTCAAACTGAGTGTTAACGCTGTGGGTCATGACACAAAAGGAGAGTTTACTGTCTATTCTTCAGTAAAAAACAAGCAACCTCAAGTACTAGTGATTCACAATCATCACAACTTACGCTTTGCTCAAAGTTGTAACCGCGGTTGTGCGCATGCCTCATGTGATAAGGTTTTGCTTCTCAATAATGATGTTT
>DAOLOF010000126.1:0-1923 GCA_035416965.1 Candidatus Woesebacteria bacterium | reverse complement strand
AAAGGTGTTTGAATCCTTACGGTTGTAGTTTGATCAATCTCTGTTTTAGGTTGTTCCAGATCAGCTAGTTTATCTTGATCGGCTGGTTTTTCGGAAACAACTTCTTCCTGATAAGCGGCTGGCACCAACTTGGCAACCACTTCTCCATAGCGCTCAATCAAATAAACATTGCCCTGATATTGGACTTTGCTTATTAAATCAGAAAAATTATTACGAGCATCTGAGGCAGCAATTGTGTGTGATTTGTTCATGTTTTTCATCATATTGTTAATTAACTAATAATGAAGCAATCGATCAAGTTGTCTAGTAACAAACTTAATCAAACTCCTTCATCTACCAAACTACGGCAATTTGAGCAAAATGTCAATTAGTACAAAAACCCTCGCCCAACAAGTCTGAAATAAATTTAATAAAATGGTGAGATTGCCAAAATGACAGGCAGAAACCAACAAGTTTAATCTTCACAAACCACGTATGTGGCGCTGGTGTAATCTCCCATTCCTGTCAGCTTCGGACAGCGCGTTTGGCTGGTTTGAATATCCTTGTCCGAGAGATTGTCCAGCAACAGCGTGAGTCGAAACTGCTCTCTATTGTCATCAACAAAGTATTGGTACTCTGAGTCAGGAGTCTGTTTCATGTAAACACTGTTGCCATTTTCGCTGGCAAATGAAGTGTTTGGTTCGGGAAAGTCTGCCACTGCCGGATAACCTTGATTGTCGTTGTAATACAGACGCAGGGCGGTTTTCAGTTGATTGAGTTCGCTCTTGCGCTCCAGATCTTCAGACCGCTGACGAGCTCCCAAGATATTGGATAACAGCAATGAGACTAAAATGCCAATAATGAAAATTACCACAAGAATTTCAATGAGAGTAAAACCCGCTTGATTTCTTAATTGAGCAAAAATCATTTTTTTTGAGTTCTTTTCTTCCTTGGTAGGCAGACAAACAGGATTGGTTTTTTTCATACTGACAACTATTAACGAGATTGTTTCGATTGTTAAAGATTAATACATATCGCCTGGTTCGACGGGTAACGTGTCGCCTTCTCCTTCAGTCGGAACAATTGTTATTTCTGGTACTTCTGTCACTACATGCGTAGGAACTGTAGTAGCGAAAGGAAGAGAGGTTGGAGTGGGAGTGTTGCTTCCTGCAAAAGGACTGGTAGGTGCACTAGTCGGCTCGTCGGGCAAACCTCCTGCCGTCAAAGTGGTTTCAAACGTATATCCAATCGATGTCGGCAAATTAGGACTTGATACGACATAGTTACACGCTGATGATTCCATTTGAGTGTCACAATAGGCGTCAACTTGTTCATCAGCAATGGCCTCGTCTTGAGCGTTCTCCAATTTGGCAAAAATCCGATAGGCTTGAGCTTGACCATCCTCTGGAACAGCCTCTCGATAGCCACTATCCTCACTGGGATCTCTTACAAAAGACTGGTATAAAATGGTATAACCTCCAGAAGATCTGGGTAGTTTGGCCATGTAAATTGATTCGGGATGAGCTGGGTCAATGAAGCTCTCGCCCCATTCAAGAATTTCTTCGTCCTCACCGTCCCCCTCTACTGAAATCATCACACGACCCTGCGCGTCATGAATCGGATAATAGCCTTTATCGCCTCTAAAAAGCTCTAGCGCTCGCGTAAATTGTTCGATATCACTTTTGCGACGAGTGTCTCGTGCCTTCATTTGGCTTGAAATAAAACTGCGCAAACCCACCAAAATCAATGCTCCCAAAATAACCAAAACTACCAGTAATTCTAGTAGGGTAAAGCCCGCTGATAAAGAGACGCGTTTTTGTCTGTCGCTATTTTTTCTCACATTCATACATTAATGATGAAATTTATTATTAAGAGAGAACATTATTATTATAATAATCCTTTTTTTGTAGTAGTTTGCTACTCACAACGAGGATCAGTTGCTCC
>DAOLOF010000125.1:0-1930 GCA_035416965.1 Candidatus Woesebacteria bacterium | reverse complement strand
TAAGAGGCGACTGCGTTTTAATTCCTGACTTATATTTATGATGAATAATCTCAACCTCTGCCATAAACCAGATTTGATACCCAGCTTCTCTAAATCTTTTACACCAGTCTAAATCCTCGGCGTACATAAAAAATCGTTCATCTAATAAACCAACTTGATTCATATGTTTGGTGCGAATTAACATGGCAGCGCCACTGCAAGCATCTATCTGGTGAACGGAATTGAGATCTAAATACGCTTGATGATATTGACTAAATTTTTTGATTTGCGGCCAGCGTTTTTCTAAACCTGCATAATAAGTAAAAGCAGCCCAAAGGGCAGGTTCTCCTCTGTGAGATGCCCAATCTAACTCTCCTGATGGCAAAAGTACCTTGGGTGTAACCACTGCGGCTTGTTCGTGCTTATCCATAAACTGAATAAGCTTGTCTAGATTAGTTGTGTTGGTAAGTTCAGTGTCACTATTGAGGAGCATCACATACTCGCTTTCTACTCGGCTTAAAGCCACATTGTTGCCTGCTGAAAAGCCCACATTATTTTCCAACTCGATTAGTTCAGCCCAAGGGAACTCTTTTTTGATAAGTTTTGGAGAACCATCTTGGCTGTGATTATCTACCACAACAACTTTTACTTGATGATGGGTGTGGCGAAGATACTCTGCTTGAAGTGATTGCAGACACTTTTGCACCCAAAATCTTGAGTTGTAGTTGAGAATAACGATTGTAAGTTTGGTTAGTAACACATTTAGCCCATTGATTGATAAATATTATCAAGTTTTTTTGAAATAATTTGCCAATCATAGTTTTGATTAATGAAGCGATAACCATTGGCCGATAGTCGTTCTCTAAGTGTTGAGCTCGACAAAAGCTTGATAGAGTATTCTGCCATTTTATTGGGATCATCAGATATTAACGCATGTTGATTGTGTATAAGATTTAGTCCCTCAACAGCAGTGCTACTGGCAACAATGGGAGTATGACTTGCCAATGCTTCAAGGATTTTGTAACGAGTCCCTTTACCGCTAAAAACTGGTGCTAGTAGCAAGTGAGAGTTGGCAAAGGCGTCTCGAATATCTTCGACTCTTCCTAAGACCTTAATGCTGTGATTGGACTTGGCCATTTGCATAATCTGTGAAGTTGGCGCATTTCCCACGATATGGAGTTGGGCTGATGGTAGACGTTCATGAATGATCGGCCAAACATTTTTCATTAGATGGATGGCCGCCTCAATGTTTGGCAACCATTTAAAAGTACCGACATAAAGTACGGTTGGATTTAATCTTGGTTGTTTGGGTTTTTCTTGAAACCAAGAAGTGTCTACTCCATTTGAGACGACATGGACTTTTTGTGGGTTCTTGAGAAAAGCTTGAATATATTTTTTATCATTTTCACTCATTGTAACCAGCAAATCAGCTTGTCTCCAATAGTGTTGTTCCCACTTAATAATTTTTTGAATGTCTATATCAAGTAACCATCTTAGAGGAGGACGGTGTTTGCTAGCATACGATTGATAACCCAAATACTCGATTGTTTGTTCGACCAATAATACAGGAACAGTTGTTTTGGGGATATGAGGCATCATGTAAAAGGTTTCTGCATGAATCAGATCATATCGATGAGTTTGAAGTTCCTGCATTATCGCAGTGACTGCCTCTGGGACATGATTGCGAATTACTAAAAAGGGATAACTGGATAAACCGGTTTTGATAATGTTTCGGCAGGTAAAAGGATTTTTCGATCTGCGAAATACTCGAACCTGATGACAAAATGGTTGGATTTGCTTAATATACTGCTCCTCTTGAGAATCCTTGATTAATGCAAATAGAGTGATCTCGTGTTTATCTGCCAGCTGTTTTAAGAGATTGTATGTCCTAATCTGTCCACCAGAATAAAGTGGATATGGTAGATAAGGAGTCAGCATTAAAATTTTCATA
>DAOLOF010000124.1:0-1939 GCA_035416965.1 Candidatus Woesebacteria bacterium | reverse complement strand
AAACGGCAATGATTATTGCTCTGCCGCTGGAGTAGGCTCCTGAACAAAATGACCAAAGTACTCAATCTTGGCCTGATCACGAAGCTCTTGTGTCCAATCTTGATAACGAGTGGACAGTTCTTGCTGTTTGAGTTGATCGACCACCAGTTCGCGCAGTTCTTCTTCTGACATATCCTCAGGTAAAAACTCCTTGTTTTCTTCTAAGTACTGATTAACTTGCTCATCGGTGACCTCAATGTCGGTACTGATTAAAGCTTCTACCAGCATCTGAATCTTCACTAGATGCTTGATTTTATCCATGGTTAAGCCTTGCATTTCTAGCAACTGATCAAAGTCTTGGCCGCTTTCGGCAAAGTTTTTGCGATACTCATCAATTTTAGCCATAATTGCATCATCGCTAATTTGGACTCCTTGTTCTCTTGCCTTTTGCACAATCAGTGTTTCCATAACTAAACCATCCAAGATTTGCACACCCTGAGCTTGCTCTGCTTCCTTCATAATTTTGAAGCGAGTAATGGGTTGACCATTGACCATAGCCCCCAAAAAGAAACCTCTCAAGCCAAAAGCTAAGCCAATCAACAAAATAATGCCTAAAACCGTGATGGTTTTGGTGTTCATGATCTCGGTGAATGAGGGCATTTTTTTCTTGGATGTTGAAGATTTTGATAGAGCTGCAGCCAAGCTTGAAGATTTGGTGCTTGTTTCTTTTGAAGAAGATTGAGCCGCTTTTGTGAGAGATGTTTTACTTTTAGAACTTGCTTGAGGTGTGGTTCTGACGGAATCTGCTTTACGAGACGGTTGTATCATTTTTTTAGATTTAACAACTTTTTTAGTTGAAGTTGTGATGGTAGTCTTTTTTGGCTTAGCCATCAAAGCAGTTTTTTTTGCCATATTCGCTTTCTTGAATAATTAATTATTGATATATTTTCAATTAGTATAACATACTTGGTTTTGAAGTGAGTACGAGTGTCGCGTTTATGATTTTTTCCTAATTAAATCTCTACTTTACCAAGCCCCACTCTTTGAGCAACTTAGTCTGGCCAGCCTGAATACTAAATAGCTGAGCATATAGACCGTTGTTTTTCAAAAGTTGTTGATGATTGCCTTGTTCAAGTACTTTGTGATCCTGAAGCACTATAATTTTATCGGCCTGCTGGATGGTGGATAATCGATGAGCGATCACGATTGAGGTTTTATTTTGCAACAGAGTTTTCAAAGCTCGCTGAATATACAACTCCGATTCTGAATCAAGTGAACTGGTGGCCTCATCCAAAATAATTATTTTGGGGTCAGACAGAATGGTGCGGGCAATAGAAAGTCTTTGTCTTTGACCTCCAGACAGCTTCACTCCTCTTTCTCCGATTTGGGTATCTAGCCCAGCAGGCAATTGCGCAATAAATTTATCGGCATAGGCTACCTTGCACGCAGCTTCCATCTCTTCTTTGGTTGCACTGGGTTTAGCGTAGCGTAAATTTTCAGCAATAGTGGTTGCAAAAAGGGTACTATCTTGACTTACCAATCCAATAAAAGATCGAAGTTGTTGTTTGCTAAGATTTCTCAGATCTACCCCATCCAAAGTAATCTTGCCTTTATCGGGATCAAAAAACCTCAAAAGCAAACTAGCCACAGTTGTTTTTCCAGCACCAGAAGGTCCCACCAAAGCTGTCATCTTTCCCGACTCTATAGTGAAAGAAACGTTTTTTAATATCAGCTGGTTTTTCCTTACCTTTTTTTCTTTACCATTTGAAGTTTGGGCTGATAAATGAGTATCGGTTTGTTCTCCAAGCAAAGCAACAGATCGAGACCAATCTTCGTGTCGATAGACAAAAGAAACTCCCCGAAATTCAATCTCGCCTTTGATATTTTTGAGCACCACTGGCTTGGCCGGTTCCGGAATTACTTGATCCACATCCATGATTTTAAAGAAATCTCTTGCTCC
>DAOLOF010000123.1:0-1950 GCA_035416965.1 Candidatus Woesebacteria bacterium | reverse complement strand
AAGATAAGATCTCCAGCTTCCAAACCAGCCTCGGCGGCTGGCGTTCCTGCCAGAGGAGCTACTATCGCCAACACGCCATCAATATAACCAAGCTCAATGCCTACACCAAAAAAACTACCCTGAAGATCCTCTCCTGAACGTTTATTGTCCTCAGGAGGCAAATATATAGTATAAGGATCGCCAGCCGCTTGAGTCATGCCCTGAATCGCTCCATCAACCATCTTGTTGGCATCAAGCTTATCAGCATCTAGATACTCGTTTTCTAGTAGACCCCAGACTTCCCAAAAAACGCTAAAGTCAGCTTCCAAGCTAGGCGGAGGTGTCACCTTGCCCACTACCCTACTCAACACTGAGTCAGAGTTTTGCTTGACCAAACGAGTGGAAAATGAAGAAATTTGATCTTGAAAACGATATCCTACCACCACACCCAATACAAATAATAAAAGCCCTAATGCAAGATTGAAAACGGTTGACAGTTTGAGTGTTTTTTTAGCCATTTTTGCAGTAGTCATGCAATTTTTAATCTCCAGCCGCTAATGCTTCTTTATTCCTATTCCCAGATAATACCAAACTAGGCATGCTTACTCGACTCGCACACATTTTGACAGATTAATCATTGTAGCATGAGTGACAAACAATCAAAAACAAGAAAACACCCTCAAAGTACTACTTCCAGCCACTAGAGTATTGGCAGTTTAATTATAAAGTTTGGATGTATTTGAGCATAGCCAGATGGCGAGCTCTTTCTATTTCACGAGCCAGCTTGTTTTGCTCTTTTTTTTGAAGACCAGTTTTTGAACGAGGCAATATGGTACCCTGTTCAGTCAGGAATTGAGCTAGTGAATCTGGATCTTTGTATGAATATTGCATACTTTTACTTGATTATTACCATTTATTATTAAAAAGGAATATCGTCAGCCACCTCATCAAGATCAATTTCCGCCTCATCGGTTGCAGAGCTTTGAGCATCATTTTCTGAGTTGGGAGACTCTTCTACCTTTTCTGAACGAGCAGCTTTTTTTGGTTTTGAAGTTGTTTTTGAACCTCGTGAAGAACCGGCGTTGGCGCCATCATCACTTGGATCAGAGTAGCCCTCTCGTTGAGGAGAAAGTTTGATCATACTGTCCAAAACAATCTCCGTAATGCGCCGATCAGCTCCGTCATCACTCTTCCACTCTCTGGTCTGAAGCCTACCCTCAACAAAAACCTTATCACCCTTTAGTAAAATTTGATTACAAATTTCAGCCAACTTAGCCCAAGCCACAATATTGTGAAAATCGGTGCGCTCCTCTTGGCTACCGTCGTCATTATTCCATGAACGATTGGTGGCCAAACCAAATGAACAAACCGCTGTATTATTGGGCGTGTAACGTAAGTTTGGATCTCTGGTGAGATTGCCAATTAACATCACTTTATTGAGAGATCTGACTGCCATATACTTGACTCCTTTAAATAATTAACTGATATATCCGCTACTATTGTACGGCATTCTGACATAAAACGTACAGAAGTGAGAAAACCGCCAGCTTTGATTGTCGTTTTCCATGTCAGAACCAACGCTCATTATTCCTGATTGACCAATAAAAACCTAATTACTTGCTCTGTAATATTGATAGTTTCTTTAATGTTGGTTGCTTGAGAAGCATCTGCCTCGAATTGAAAATGAAGGTAGTGCGCTTGACTATATTTCTTCCCTGCTTTTTTTATGGAATAGGCTAATTCTCGCTTACCCCAATCTTGAGTGTCTTTTACTTCCCCTCCGTGGCTACTAATCACTTTGACCAGTGATTCTTTAACTTGAGTCAGTTCGTCTTGAGTGTAATCAGGCCCAACTAAGCAAGTAAGCTCATACTGTCTATTTCTTATGTCTGCTGGAATCTTCATAGTTTCAGATTAAGGCAATTAATGATTGATTATCTTTGAAAGGGCTATTATAGCGCAATCTTAAAA
>DAOLOF010000122.1:0-1955 GCA_035416965.1 Candidatus Woesebacteria bacterium | reverse complement strand
CAATCCTACTCTTGGGAAATAATTCTCAGTGATGATGGCTCAACAGACGGCACCATAAAACAACTAGAAGATTTTGCTTCAAAGCACAACTTCACAAAAGTCGTTAAAAATCCTCACCGAGGAAAAGGTCCTACGGTAATTTCGGGCATGCTTAACGCCAAAGGTGATTGGCGATTATTTACAGATTTTGATCAATCCACTCCAATCAACGAGATAGAAAAATTACTGGCTTTTATCCACTCACATCAAGTCATCATCGGTTCAAGAGAGATTCCTGGGGCGCTTAGAGATAAAGAGCCTTTTTATCGGCATCTGATGGGTCGAGGATTCAATCTATTAGTACAACTACTGGCAGTTCGAGGAGTTTTTGACTCACAGTGTGGTTTTAAGCTTTTTTCTAAAAAGGCCACTGAAGATTTATTTCAACGAGTCCGCATATATGCTCCCACACGCGAACGAGCTGATGCTTTCACCGGAGCTTTTGATGTTGAGTTGTTATTTCTTGCTCGAAAACTTGGATATCAAATAAAAGAGGTGCCAATTTTGTGGCAACATCACGCCACCAATCGAGTAAGTCCAGTTAAAGATAGTTTGCGCATGTTTTTTGATATTTGCAAAATCAGAGTATCTTATCTTTTCAACAAATACCATACTCAATAAGAATGATCTCGTTTCTTTCTGCAAAATCCCGTTTATGGCTAGTAATCTATTGGCTGTCGTTGCTTATTTACGCCATTTTTAGTTACGCCCTAACAGCACCCAATTTAATCTTAATTAATAACGAGAGGTTCATGACTTTTCAGACGTGGATGTGGAATTATTTTTTTAATCAGCGAGAAGTTCTGACTCAAGTTTTTTTGATTATAACTGGAGGACTTTTTACCAGTTATGGTCTATTTATTCATTCCCTAAATAAACAATCTTTCATTTCCTTAAAAAAACAATTAGCTTTGATTCTGCTAATCACTTTCCCCTTGCTTATCAGCAACAATGCTTTGTCTTACGATGTCTTTAACTACATCTTTAACAGTCGCATGATAGTCAAGTATCAGACAAACCCCCATGTTCACACAGCACTTGAGTTCGCCTCTGATGATTGGACTCGCTTTATGCATAATATTCACACTCCAGCGCCATATGGGTATGGATGGAGTATCATCTCACTATTGCCATATGTATTAAGCCAAGGTAAATTCATCCTAGCTTGGTTAGGCTATCGCCTTTTTAGCATTTTCAGTATCTTAATCACTTCAATTACAATTTTTTGGTTTAGGATTAAATTATTTCGCACTCCAGTTAAAACAAAAGATTGGTTTATCTTGTTTTTTAATCCTCTATTCTTGATCGAAATCGTTAGTAACTGCCATAATGATCTGTGGATGATGTTTCCTGCCATCACAGCTCTTTTGTGGATGAATCAAGCCAGCTCCTCATTGCCGATACACAATCAAGTAATTCTGACAAGTAAAGGCGTTTTAGCCTGGATCATCTCGATTTCTACCAAGATGGCTTCGCTAGCTTTGGCTCCTCTGATGATTTTAGTTCGATTATCATCGCTGATTTTTTCCCTGCGTTTATTTCAACCAATGCGCAATCTTCTAACTTTTGGCGTCTCTCATCAGGCTGATCTGGCCGCAATTTTAATGTTCTTGCCTTTATTTACCAATCGTTCACAACAGTTTCACCCGTGGTATTTAATCTGGTCATTTGTCTGGATTCCTTTAATACGGATTAAAGAGATCAAAACAATTTTGCTGATGTTTTCTTTTACTAGTCTGCTTCGATATTACCCTTGGATGCTCACCAATAGCTACTCTGCTCAAGTTCTTGCACAACAACGTTTAATTACCTGGTCCGCTATTCCGCTATCTTTGATTTGGTTTTGGTTAGAGCACATGATGCGTCGAGACTGGTTCAAACATTTGTTTTCTAAGCAAGCTTAATGTTGCCTTGTT
>DAOLOF010000121.1:0-1984 GCA_035416965.1 Candidatus Woesebacteria bacterium | reverse complement strand
GGCTACAAAAATAGCTTCCAGCTTTTGATTGGAAGCGGCAAAAAGATTGATCACTGCTATAGCTTGAGGATTGGTTGACTCGCTTTTGAGTGGCAGACTGAGTAGCTTGGCCAGTTGTTGTTTAGCTTGATGAGAGGTGACAGGTGAAGTAACTGAAGCCGATTGCTGTATTGTTTTGACTAATGCAGGTGTGTCATCGGTAAGAGATAAAGCAGAGAAAAGGTCGGGTAGGTTTTCATCAATAAGATTAATTTTGGTAGTACTTACCAGTTGATGAGCCGCATCATACAACTGCTGAGAACAACGATAACCAGTCGCTAGGTTGATGATGGTAGACTGAGGGTAACGATCCACAAATCCCAAGATATTCTCTACCGAGGCGCCCTGAAAGCGAAAGATGGCTTGATGAGGATCGCCCACGACACACAAATCAGGGTTTGGCCAATATGAAGCTAAGAGATCAACCACTCGGTTTTGAGCGCTGTTGGTATCCTGGTACTCATCTACCAGCAGATACTGGAGCTTCTCTTGATGAACTCTTAAAAGCAATTCATTAGATTGAAAAGCCTCCACTACCAGCATAATCATATCGTCAAAGTCATAACGTTGACGTTGAATTAGAGCAGCTTGATACCAGCGATAAACCTCCAATAATTCTTGTTGCTTGAACAAATTGCGTTGTCTCAATCCCCATTCGCCTAGTTTGAGTTGATTCTGCAAGGCGTGTAATTCTGTCGCCTCTTGGTTTAAAATTTCAGCCAATCTCTCAGGCGTTACTCCTTCACGCTTCAGATTGCTTATGCCGCTCATAATCTCTTTGAGGTAGTGCAGGGGCGCGTTCATCGGCTTAATCAACTCAAGAGAATTATCTGTTATTATTTTTTCTAAAATCTCAAACTTTTCCAAATCGGCAAGAGGTTCACTATCTCGAGCAATGGGAAAATAGTCAGAATAACCTTTAATCACTCCCACGCAAAAACTATGAAAGGTGTGAATATTGACCGAGTAGGCAGTAGGCCCAATTAAAGAGGCTAGCCTTGTCTGCATATTTTTGGCCGCCGCTTCGGTAAAGGTAAGAGCCAAGATTGAGTAAGGATCAGCATCTGTTTTTTTCAGAATGTTGGCGATTCTCATTGTAAGCACCTGGGTTTTGCCAGTACCCGGACCAGCTACCACCAGCAGGGGAGTACCAATACTGTCAACCGCCTCCCTCTGTTCATGATTGAGTTGACGATAGGCTTGATCAAAATTGGTTGAATTTTTCATGACAAGAAGGGTAACTGTTGTTGTTTAATGATTTGGCTAACAATTTTTTCTACTTCATCTGCCGAATGACACTTTATTAGTGCTTGACGCCAATATTTGGCCTGATCTATGCCTTTAATATACCATGCCAAGTGTTTTCTCATCGGCAAAAACGAGTACTTTGGCCAAGACTGAAACGTTTGTTCAAAAAAACGGGCATGTTCTAGAGCAACCCTGAACTGATCCTCTGGTTGAGGCGCTTTGCCTGTTTCAGTAAATATCCACGGATTACCTTGCATAGCTCTGCCAATGAGGGCGCCGTCACACTGGTATTTCAGAGCTTGTTTTTGTGCTTGTTCGGCAGATTGAAGATCACCATTGCCAATAATAAGCGTTTTTGACAGCTGATCGTGAGCCCAACTGGCCAATTGGCCAACTGTCTCCCAATCGGCTTGACCAGCATACCCTTGTGTGAGAGTTCTGCCGTGAACCGTCAGCGCCGCCGGCTCCAAACTCAGCACCCACTTAAGCCAATTATCTAAGTCTGGCCTATCAATGCCCAGTCGCGTCTTGATAGAAATGGGCAAAGATTTTCTTTTTACTTCTGTCTGATCAGACGAAGATAAATTGGCGTATGTTTTTGCCTGTTGAATTGCCTTTTGACAAAATTCTGAAGAAAACTCGGCATAATCTAAACAAGTGGCTCCCCTTTGCCAGTCAGCCACTCCAGCTTGAACTG
>DAOLOF010000120.1:0-2023 GCA_035416965.1 Candidatus Woesebacteria bacterium | reverse complement strand
CTCAACAGCCGAGGTAATATCGTAGGTGCGGGTTCGGTCCACTTTGGCTCGGACTGCTTGGTATTTTTTACTTCTCTCTTTTTTAGGACTGACCACCTTGACTTTGGCGGCTGCGGCGGTTTGATTATCCAAAGAAGCTGTTTCGTCAATTGGGGATTGTGCTACTGTTTCTGAAGAAACGGACGAGATGTCTTGTTTTTCTGCTGATAGCTCTTGTTTAGCCCTCGCTTTTTTCGGGCCAGCTTTTTTTAATTTAACTTGTTTTTCCTCAGGGCTATCTGCTGGTTTTTCTGAAAGAGCGGTGTTTTTGACCACTTCAGTCTCAACTTGCTTTGCTTTCTTTACTTTTGAGTCAGTTTTTTGTTTTACTTCTTTATCTTTGTTAATAGACTTGGTTTTTGGCATGATTTTCCTCTTGATCAATGATCAATAGTTATTAGTTTATTAAGTTGTTCTTAATAAAGGGTTTAAGCCCCTTTATTTTTTTGTTTTGTTAGTTGTTCTGATAACACAACTGCTCTTGAAGCAACAGTCGCTCGAACATCTCTCGCTGATTTGACTGCCTAATGAGATTACTCGGTGATCTTCACCCCAATACTTCTGGCTGAGCCCTTAACCGTATTAATGGCTGCTTCCAGATTGGTAGTGTTAAGATCGGGGAGTTTCTTTTCGGCAATTTCCTTAACTTGATCTAGGGTCAACTCGCCAATCGGTTCAGTTTTGTTTTTCGAACTACCTTGTTTTTTCCCAGCTGCCTTGAGTATCATGGCAGACACTGGAGGTAGTTTGAGCTCAAAGGTGAAGGAGTGATCCTGATAGACGGTAATCTCAGCCGGAATAATCTCGCCGCGTTTATCAGCGGTTTTATCATTATACTGCTTGAGGAAGTCCATCATGTTGATACCAGCCTGACCCAAGATTGGACCAACTGGAGGGGCGGGAGTGGCTGAGCCAGCAGGCAGATTCAGCTTGAGGACATTGATTACTTTTTTTGCCATAGGTTGGTTATTCTATCACATTTTTTAGCGAATGTGACAATCGGGCAGAAGAGCGCTGTTTTTTTTTAAAGGTATTTTTGAAACAAAAGATCAAGAACTATCACTGGAATCACTGCAATTGTTTGTCTTAAGCAATTGTTGGAATATGGCCAATATCTGCTGGGACTCTTGTATTTACTTTTGTAGGTTTGGTTCTTCATTAACAAGATGTGCCGCCTTTGATGAGACAGTTTTAATGAATCCAAGACAAGCATTGATGGAATGTTGACACTCTACGAGACGCTTTTGATGATCTCTTCCAAGAAAGAATTTTATTATTGGACGATCTTGAGCGGCCAATAATCGACGATTAACAAATCAGTTCTCGATGCAATCATCAAAAACTGTCTATCCAAATAAAGACAGAGCGACTAACTGTTTTGACCCGATCTGCTAGCGAGCCAGCTTTCTAGTTTCTGTATCTGAGCAGCTAATGGTGTTGATTGATTGGATGGTTGTTGTATTTCAGCTAATACAATTTCTCTTTGTCTTTCTAATTCTTCAAGTTGTTTATGCGCCTTTTGCAATTTTTGCCTAGTAGCACTAATATCATTATCAATCTTTTGAGTTAATGCTGACTTTGGAGAACCAGAGCCTGAAAACAAATGTTTTATCATTCTTAAAATTATGGGTTTTTTTAATTCTGCACGTCGATCATCGCGAATTGAAATCTCCTGCAACAATTGGTGCATTACTATTGCTAACGAAAATTGCTCTATTGATTTTTTTGCATCCTCTATCTGTTGATTAAGTGAAGCAACTGTTTGTTTATTATTCTCTAGAGTCAACTTCTGTGTCTGAGTTTCTGTTTCAAACTTCTCCGTTAATTCTTTCAAAAGAGTGCGGGCGGCACTATCAATATTTGAGTGAACCAACTGTTTGATTGAAGCTAACAAACCTGATTCATCTGTAAATTGAGCCAATTGAGGAAGTAATTGAGCTAATTCTGCCTCGATACTCTTAATAAAATCAGGCTGATTAAGCAG
>DAOLOF010000119.1:0-2065 GCA_035416965.1 Candidatus Woesebacteria bacterium | reverse complement strand
ACCATCACTCAAGATCAGACTGGAACTAAGATTGAGATTGAGTTTCCAGATAGTGTGGTTGGCAAGGACAAAATTCGGGAGTTTAAAGTGAGCTATCTCAATCCTACTATGTCTCAAGTAAATGGCTTAGTGTTGGAGACATTCATTCCAGCCATGAACAGTCAGTCTGGATACGACCAGCACCAAGTGGTATTAGTCACCCCAATCAGATTTGGCTATCCCTCTCGTATTAAACCAGACAATTACACCATTAAGCAGGAAGGACAAAACTTTGTTCTTACCTACGATCATTTGCCCTCAGAAGGCGTCTCCGCCATTTATGGTTCACAGCAGATCTTTAAGGTTTCGGCTAGGTATTTTTTAGATAATCCCCACAGTCAGCCAGCCATCACTCAAGTCAGTTTTCCGCCAGATACCGCTTTTCAAAAAGTACAATATGAACTCATCGAGCCACAACCTCAAAACATTGAAGCTGATCCAGACGGCAACTGGATCGCCACCTACTTATTGCCGGCCAATTCCACCACCGAGGTTTCTCTAGAATTTTTGGCTCAGCTCAACCTAGATGAGGTTCATCCATGGCTAAATCCTCAGCCAATCAAGGAACATCTTAATCAGCAGCAGTTTTGGAACACCGAACACAACGAAATTAAAGAACTCGCAACTACTTTACCCAATCCCCAAGCTATTTACCAAGATGTAGTTACTCGTTTAAGTTATACAACCGAGGATCTTTCGCAAAAAAAAGAACGGCTGGGCGCTTTAGAAAGCCTGCGTCAGCCACAGCAAGCAACTTGTCAAGAATTTACCGATCTATTTATCGCTCTAGCCAGAGCCAACCAGATTCCTGCTCGCCGCGCCACCGGTTATGCTCACAGTAATGATCCACTAATGCAGCCGCTCAGTTTGGTTACTGATGTTTTACACGCCTGGCCAGAATATTACGATAACTCATTGAACCGCTGGGTGCCTATAGATCCAACCTGGGGTAGTACTATGAAAGGAGTTGATTATTTCCATCAGTTTGATCTCAAACATATTGTCTTTGCCTACAATGGCAAGTCTAGCCGATTGCCTCTGGCCGCCGGTAATTATAAGTTGCCAGATCAAGACTCAAAAGATGTTCAAGTAGAATTCGCCTCAAATTTTCCAATTTTAACTCCTAATTTTTCTCTTAATCTAAAACCCAAAACTGTCTTGGGTTTTACTTCTCTGCCCAGTTGGTACGAACTGGAGATTGTAAATCATCTTGGGCAGGCGTGGTACCAAGGGAAAATCGAGATCAATACTACTGACGCAACAGTTATTTCCACTGATATTCCTGCTCAATCAACTTTTTTACCTTTTGAAACCAAGAAATACACGATACAAGTTTTTAACCAGGATCAGTTCCTTCCTCATTCGGATCAGCTCACAGTCAAATTAGCGTTTCCAGAGTATGAAAAAGAAGGCTCATTCGAAATCAAAACTATCAAACCACTTTCTCCCAAATTCACCAATTGGCTGCTCGCCGGAGAACCCAAAACTATGACCATTCCCTTTACTCAACAAACTTGGTTGATCTCACCAAGCTCCATCGTGATTGGTTTGCTCACCTCTGGAGTGGGTTTGTTACTCATTATTTCCTTTAGTTTGACACGCTGGCTAAAATATCAAAAATTACAGAAAAAAAGAAATCGCTAAATGCACTCGAATATTTAGTTTGAGTTGGTTAATTTATTGCCTTGTTAGTCATGTCTTCCCAACCTCAATTACCCTGGCAAAAAAGTGTTCCCACTCTCCCAAAAGAACCTGGAGTGTATTGGTTTAGTGATAATCAGCAAAATATTCTCTATGTCGGGAAGGCCAAAAATCTTAAAAATAGAGTCAGCAGTTATCAGCGTTTGAATCAGCTTTCGTCACTTAAACAAAAAATGGTACAGATTGCAGAGAAGATCCAGTATCAAACACTGGCTAGTGAAATCGAGGCTTTGCTCATTGAGGCCGAGCTCATCCGCCTCCACCAACCGGAATACAATATTTTACTCAAAGATGATAAAACATATCCTTACATCTGTGTAAAAAA
>DAOLOF010000118.1:0-2087 GCA_035416965.1 Candidatus Woesebacteria bacterium | reverse complement strand
GAATGGTGACCTGTATAATAAATGCGGAAGCTGATAGATTTATCGACACTCTCGATGATGTGAGTGGGAACGTGATCGAGCATTTCGTCGTATTTAGTGGCCACCACCAAAGCATTATCTAAAGCCAGGTGACCCGGATCAACTTTATCTAAAAACTTATACTTAATTAATGAACCACCCTGATACCAGATTGGCAAGGTTTTGCGTACAAATAGAGCATAAATATAGGGTTGTCCATATTGATTTGAAAATATGATTTGATCCACTTCAGGTTTATTATTGACGCCACGTTCATACTCATAGACTAAAGACATTGTTTCGATATATCCTTCATTAAATGCAGCAGCCGACTGAACCGCATAGCGCCGATAGTAGTGATCAAGATATAAAATAAAGTTGCCTGCAATTATTAAGAAGATGACTATTAAAAGTCTGGTTGAAGATAATGAAGGTTTAAGTTGATGTGCAAAATCAATAATTTTTTCTATTCCAGCAATTGCCAGCCAAAGAAACCCAGGTAATGCTAACAGGGCTCGGTTGGCTTGTGGATACTCGATTCCCAAGATAGCTGGTAATAAACCTAGTCCGATCCAGAGTAATGAAAGTTTTAACCAAACAACGAGTTTTTGCTGTTTAATCGATTGCCATATCAAAGAAATAAGTCCAACTAATATCAAAATCATTACCACAAATAGAAAAAGACTATGAGCTTGAGGTCCATGTCTGAGAGTATCACTCCAACCACCTACCAAAAAAGCTGGAGAAAGATGGGCGAAGAATCGAATGAGTAGTTGAACTGGCAGTTCTTTCAAAGAGCTGAGATGAGAAAAAAGAAAACTACGCGACCTTGATAAACCTTCTCCCCATATCGAGTCATAAATCATGGGAGCTAAAAATAACAAACCAAGAATGGATCCGCCAATTACTTTTGTTGAGACTTTTTTTATCTGTCGAAAATGAATTAGACCGAAACTCAACACTAGTAAAGGCACCACTAGCTTGTTGCTATGATAGGTATACATTGAAGCCACCAACATACTTGCCCCTAAAACTGTCCAACCTGCCGCGAATACTTTTTTACTTTTGGGCTTATTAGAAAATATTTTCATGACACTAAGAACTCCAGCCAATAATAAAGTCAGAGCAAGCCCTGACTCAAACCCCACCCGAGTGAATTGAAGATGCCATGGAGAAATTGCTAACAACAGGCCTGCCGCCAAAGCAAGAGTTGGCAACCGAAGTTTCATTTTTTTGGGAGATCTCCAGGCGTGAATTGTCAGTAACTCTCTTGTAAGCCAAATAAAAAGACCCACTCCTACTACTCCACTTAAGGCAAACATTGACCTAATCGCTAATAAATTTAAACCAAACAAGTTAGTAACAATACCAACTAAATAAATTGCCAGAGGTGCTTTATAGTCACCAAATGACCGAAAGGAGATGGGAATGTGATTTAGCCATTCGTCATAACGAGTGCGCACTACAGCATATCCATTGTAGCCAATGGCGGCTTCATCCCAGGTCATTCCAGCAGGCACTCGAGCCAACCGATAGAACCTGGTAATAGTTGCTACCAATAAAATTACTATTAAAAAAATCCAAAAAAAAGAGTTGGGCAGGCATTTTAGCCTCTGCCACCACCAGTATGGTCGAAATAGATAAAAATCAAACTTTTGCTTGCCTTGAGCAAACTTTTTGGTAAAATGATCTGCGTGTTTCCAGCTTAGTTGAGTCAGCTTATCTGCCCCAAAAGTGGTTTGATTGGTTGATTCATGCTGATGAGTAACACGAGCTCTTTCACAAAACCAAACAGCCCATCCTTTTTGCTTGGCTCTCATCGATAAATCCAAATCCTCCCAATATGCGGGATAGTATTTTTCGCTAAATCCTCCCAACTGCATCCATTTGTCTCGATCAAACATTGCCGATCCCCCCGAAGCCCAAGCAGTCTCTCCTGAACTAAATTCTTTAGCTCGACTGTGTTGAAATAATCCTTTTTCAAACCATAAAATGTTTTTGCCGCCTTCAACAACTTCATTAGAATCAGTTGGTTCGTATTCATGACAACCAACAGCGAAAAGATTTGG
>DAOLOF010000117.1:0-2105 GCA_035416965.1 Candidatus Woesebacteria bacterium | reverse complement strand
ATAAAAATTAGCGGAAAATGAGTGAGAATGAGCAGTAAACCATTCGCCCAGAAGGGGAACTTAAGAGAAAAGATGGTATTGGTCAAGAAAAGCGAAATCACTAGACTCAGGATAAAGCCGATGGCGCTAGCCGCATATAAAAGCTGAATTGTTCTCCCCTTCGCTACCGAATAAATGTTGCTCGTCAAAAAAAGGGCGTACTGTCCGATTCCAAACAATGAAAGTAAAATTATTTGACCTACCAGACTAGAAGGCAAGAGAAAATAAAACAAAGCCACTGAGACTGAATAAAGCGGATTCATTGGCACAATAGTGATTCGTTCATAGAACTGGAGATCATCTGCCAAAGCCCAAGAAGCCACCGCATAGGAGATCAGTCCAAACAGCCCAATAGCCCAGTAGCGCCAGTCCAAAGGAACTTGTTGAATCAAAAAAAAGCCGAATGACAGCAAGATGGTAGCCAAAACAAATTTTTCTCTTCTTCTCATCTTTGTTTATTCTTGAGCAATCTGATCACAAGTGCAATAAACAGCATCCACATCTTCAAGTTCAAGCAGATTGTCAACTAGTTCTTGAAGTGAGGCTAAATGCGTTTCGTCTGTAATAGGGAAAGGCACCTGAGAGTGATACTTTCCCTGCTGGTCCCTAGAAAATAGATATTTGGCAGAACCAGGACTGCCCAACGAACCCCCTGCTCTTGAGAAAGCAAACCTGACTTCCGAAGTGGTGCGATTTTTGTTCTCGGTCATAGTAACTACCAACAGGCCTACCCCTTTGGCATCAAAGCCCTCATAGATCACCTCCTCCAAACGGCCTACTCCACCCTGGCCCAAACCTGCTTGGATTGCTCTGGTAATATTGTCTTTGGGTAAGTTAATCTCTTTGGCCTTTTCTAGCCAGATACGAAGGGTTTGATTTGAGTTGGGATCACCAGAACCACCTTCCCTTACAGCAATGCGAATGCCGCGAGAGATCTTGCTAAACTCGATTCCTCTCTTGTTGTCGAGCGCCGCTTTTTTGTGCTTAATATTGGCCCACTTGCTGTGTCCTGACATATCTCTGTTTAATTATCTTTTTGACGACTTGGCAAATAATTTGGACGAAACAAGACCCACCACGTGTAATCTTGATTAGGCGTCATTATATCAAATATTCAGTTCACTAATGGTTATGAAGAAAATTGCAGTGATTTTTCTTTCTGCCAATCCTCAACTTGACAAAGATGACAAAAATCATTATTCTTTCACACAATCGCTGAGCCAATCAGCAACCCAAATTATTAACCAGTTGTTTTTCCTCTAGAAAATTAGCAACTAATAATTGCTTGGGAAATAATCATCATGAAAAATCTTGTTCCTTTGCATAAAATGGCTATCGAGGCCGCCAAGGCTGAAGACTGGCAACAAGCTATAGCTCTAAACCAAGAAATCCTAGCAGAAGATCCAACTCAGCTTGGAGCTCTTAACCGCTTGGCTTTAGCCTGGATGCAACTTGGCAAACTCAAAGAAGCCGCTGCTACCCTTACCAAGGTACTTGAGATAGATAAAAACAATAAGATTGCTCTCAAGAACCTATCACTAGTCAAGAAAAGACAAAATGGAAAAGTGGCCAGTTTTGCCAATGGTCATTCTTATATTCAAGAACCAGGTAAAGCTAAAATTGTGACTCTAAGCCGCTTAACTAGCGCAAAAGAGTTGGCTGAGCTGTCTGCTTGTCAGGAATGTTACTTAGACCCCAAATCTAGCTCTATATCGGTAATAAGTAGCAACGGACGGTATATTGGTGCATTACACAAGGACATCGCCAATCGGCTCCTTAAACTAATCTCAACAGGTAATCAATATCAGTGCATCATTTATTCTGTTGACGCTGACAACAAACAATGCAAAGTACATCTTAAAGAAAAGTATGTGTCACCCCAAAATCAAGGAGTGACTTCCTTCCCCATTGAGTCAATTCAGGCTGAGTATCAAGATCCTGATATGCTTTCAATCGAATATGAACTCAAGAGCGAGACTAATCTTGATTTATTTGGTGAGGATGAGGAGATAAATGCCGAGGGCGTTGACTCCAACGAACTAGAACTTAATGAGGAGCCAGTGGTT
>DAOLOF010000116.1:0-2175 GCA_035416965.1 Candidatus Woesebacteria bacterium | reverse complement strand
GCCCTCTCAGGAGACATTAGTTGTAAAACATCCTCTACAAACTCACCGTGGGGATCGATGGCCGCCACACCGTGGCCTGCTTCAATATCCTGCAAAATCATCTGTTTTAAAAACTCCGATTTACCGGTACCAGTTTTTCCCACAATGTACATATGACGACGTCGATCATTAAGACTCATAAAGACTTTTCGCTCCTCACCACGATAATGAGACACTCCCACAAACATACCTTCTGTCGGAATCTCGTGAGGAGCGGGGGCATTCTTGGCCGTGAGCCATTTTATGTGATGAGTCTCAACAGTTTTATTGGGGAAGTGGAAGACAGTTGCCAGCTCAGCCGTATTCAAAATAGAGGTACCCTTATTGAACAAAGGCATATATCGATAAATAAAATCAATCATGAAAAGATGTTTAATAAACACCTTGGCTTTTTTGAAGCTGTTATAAGCTGAAACAAACTGCGAAAAAGAACCCTCAATATTATCAACATGGAGTTGGGCCATTGTTTCGTTTTGAGCAGAAACTACCATTCTGATAGAGGTGCGAAAACCTGGTCTTGAGATCTTATCGCTAATGGCTTCCATTTCTTTGGGATCATGCTGATATGAAGCCTTATCCGGGTCAGCTTCTTTTTTCTTTTGGCGACCCATATAGCCCAAGCCCTTTTTATGCCAGCGATTGCCGACTGGCTGAACTAAAATTTGGAGTATACCTCCTTCTCCAGCTTGCATTTTTGACAAAGACGAGGTTATAAGTGACAAACCATCTGTGGGGAGTTCTTTGTAGGTTTGAATGGGGTAATAACCGGGTTTATCAAGCTTTAGCGAGCCAAGTGCCACCTTGCCCTCTTCATTGAAGATATTAACCTCATCCACTTCTTTGATACTCGCCGTCGGATAAGCTCCATTGATTTGCTTTTCAACAATATCTTGAATTTTCTTGGAACAACTTACATAAAAACCCAGTTCTTCTTGCAAAGAGATAATTTCAAAAGCAATTGTCTCCTGTCTTTTGGTAAATGAGAAAAGACCCCCCTTGTGAAGGGAGTACAGTCCAGCAAACATCTGTTCAGCAGCATCAATCTTGATCTCGTTATCTTTAGGCAACTTAACCAACAAAGTCACAAAGTTTAGAGCGTAGTCTTCTCTTTTGAGATGTTTTATCCACTGGGCGATCATATACACAAACACCCCAAGAACTAACAACCCCAATATTACCAACAGAACACTAAAAAATATTGAGACAAATTGGCTGATTAGTTGGTCTATTATTTCCATGAGAGCAAATAATTACTTTTCAGACTTTGTTGGTTGTAAATATATTACCTTACCTGTAAACATCTTGATAATTTTCTGGCTCCATTCTACCAGCCAGCGGATGCTGTATTTAGGACTTTTTCGTTTTCCCCTTTCTTCGACTTCTGGCGTGATCGGCAAAACAATCACCGGTTGAGAGACAAACTGGTTCTTTTTGGGCAAATTAGCAATTTCATCAACGATCGCGATCTCCTTTGGTGCCTGATCCTTATCCTCCTCTACTTCTTGTAGGTACTTTTCTACCTCTGGAGATAACTCCGGATTCTTTTCTTGTTCAACCACCTGAACACCCGTGCCTTGCTCTAGTCCAAACTGAGTTGGAGATTCAGTTTCTTTTCTGGTAGAACCGGCTTGAGTTGGTGCTGATGGATTAAACCCAGGTTTTTTTAACATTGATGCTGAATCTGTGGATGAAGTGAAATTCGGGGCAAAATCGACAGCACTAGTCTGAACAACATTTTTTGCTGAATTTGAATCAAGAGTAACTGGAGCGGATGAAGACAAAATTTGTCGATCAGAAGAAACAGAGGTGGTTGAGCTTGGAGCATTAACGTTTGACGTCGCATTGCTAGTGACTAATGATTTTGTCGCTTCAACCTCGTCTAACACCTGCTCGAAAATAGACAGATCTGGATCAAGCTGAGAATCTACTGTGGAATCAGTGAGAGATGACTTAACCTCAACAATAGTATCTTGATTGATGATTGGACTTGATTGAGATTGAGAATCAGACAAAGGCAGATTCACGGACACAGCTGACGCGGCATCAGAGGAAACAACTGAATCCTCTTGTTTTGAAGTCTGGTTTAATTCCGGAAAAGAGAGTTCTTGCTTTAAACGAGTGTTAAAGTTAATCTTT
>DAOLOF010000115.1:0-2184 GCA_035416965.1 Candidatus Woesebacteria bacterium | reverse complement strand
CCACCGTGTTTTGGCTGGATTGAACATTCAAGCGCCACCCATCCAGCCCTGGATCTAGTTGAAGTGATTGGGGTTCGCTTGAGATTGACAACGACACAGTGGGTTCTTTACCGGGATTAAGTGTTTGTTCGGCCACAACTGAAAGCGTTTGATGAATGTGATCCGAGTTTATCTGTGGTTTGGTTTCTAACTTAATCTCTACAAAAAGCAGAGAAATAATGGTGTTAATTCTTTGCCATATCGAGCCGGTGCGTCCTATGGCTAGCGCTTGAGTGGCAACCTCATCGTAGTTGGGCGGGACAAATAACTCTGAGTAAGCGATTCGAGTTTCTACAGTTTCTTGATTAGGGGGGGTGCTAGTTAAAACAAGCTCACCCATTTTGATTGAAAAAGCTGGTTTCTGGCTTAATTCCTGAAGTATTTCTTGATGAGTGAGGCCTCCTACGGGAACATGATTAATGGAAACTCCCCGATAGGCACGATCTCGGTAGGAAACAAAAAAGAAGAGCAAAAACAAAGTGCCAGAAACGGCAAAGGCTAAAGCCAAACCCCATAGCCACGAGCGCACCGAAGACTCATTAATGGAACTTAGCTTGATTTGGTCACTCGAAACAGACATAATAGAATAGTATATTATTCTCGACCAAGAGAGAAGAGCTATCATTTTTCATATTACTATGTCGAACGACACCAACCTGCCTCGCCCCAACATTCCTCAACCACCTTCTGCTGTTCAGTCAGGACTTACTCAAACTCCTCCAGTTGCTGTAACTGTTCCCAGCCCCAATCCTGCGCCACCCACTTTGGCGACATTGGCTAGTGGCTTGAGTTCCAATTTATCCAGCAATTCCAATTCTGCTTCCACTCAAACATCTCAAACACCAGTTTTGCCTCAAACAGCGCCGAGCGGTCTTGATAGTCAGTTTCCAGCAGGACCTCCTCCAGAACTAAATGATGAAGGACAAGTGCTCTCAACCAGCACGATCAGTCAAACCATTCAACCGCCTTCATACGATCAACCTCAAGCGCCCGCTCAAAGTGTGATGCAAAAGATGCACTCAAGCATCGGGACTTTAGCTCAATCTCAGCCTACTCCTGGTTTGGCAAGTACTCAGTCTCCTATCAATCCTGCTGCTAGTCCTGATCCAGCCGATTCTGACGAAGCCAAGATTTCATTGACAGCTCAAACAACAATTGCTCCCACGCATCGAGCTAATGAGCCCGTTGGTACTGACAACTCTACCGATAGCACACTAAAACCAGAGATAACCAATACTGGCTTGGCTACTTCTGGTATTGGCTCATCACAAAAAGGAACAGAATTTAAGGCTAAAGAAACAGCTTCGAAAGAAGATAATTCTAAAAATAATACAGCAAAAAAAAGAGCTAAGATGGCCGCTAAGGGGCTAGTCATAGCCAAGCCAAAATTTCGATTACCTAAGATAGTGCCATTTTTATTGCTGGGTTTGTTGGTAGTGGCAGGAGTAATTTATGGTTTGACTTCGATTCTGGGCAATAAGACCAATAAAACAGCAAAAACGACCGGGTCAGAGAGCACCACTAGTTCGTCTGGTCAAGGTTCGGCTCCTGCCAAAAGCAATATTGTTTTAAGCTATTGGGGTTTGTGGGAACCAGATACTGTGTTTCAGGAAGTATTACAAGATTTTGAAAAGGATACTGGTATCAGTGTTGATTATCGACAGCAATCACATCAAGATTATCGCACACGTTTACAGGCGGCGATTGATTCAGGAAGTGGACCAGACGTCTTTCGTTTTCACGGCACTTGGGTTTCGATGCTCAAGGATCAGTTGGCGCCGATGCCAGCCAAGACTTATTCGCTGAGTGAGTACCAAAAGGCTTTTTATCCTATCTTTGCCGAACAGTTACAAATAAACGGTCAACTAGTAGGTATTCCCTTGATGTATGACGGTTTGGCTCTCTATTACAACAAAGATATCTTGCAAACTGCCAATGAGGAACCACCTTCAAATTGGGGAGAAGTGAGAACCCTTGCTGACAAACTGACAGTACGAACCAATAACGAGATTGAGCGAGGTGGTATTGCTTTGGGCAACACCAGTAATGTGGAACACTACGCCGACATCTTGGGTTTGTTAATTTATCAAAATGGTGGAGATCCAGCTAATCCTCTCTCTGGAGAGGTAAGAGATGCGATCAAAT
>DAOLOF010000114.1:0-2192 GCA_035416965.1 Candidatus Woesebacteria bacterium | reverse complement strand
ACTGGCGGATAAATCAAGACAGAATCTCGTTGATAAAACTTTTTAATCCGGCGTTGAGTTTCCTCACTATTGGCAATCATCACGTTGGGCTTTCTGGAAGAGTAAAAATCAACCACCCTCATGTAATGATTGATTAGGGTGCCTCCCAAACGAATCAAGGCTCCTTTTTTCCAAGAACCCATGGTGGAGTACCCATATAAGGAACGAGGCGGTGTATGACAATAACACAAATGTTTTCCTTGCGAAACATTGACCGCTTTAGCTTGAAAAGCATTGGTTGAGGAGATTACCACATCATAAGTACTCAGATCTAGAGATGCAAAAGCTTTGGGTGCTAAAAATCGAAGTGGCGAGTAGAGCTTTTTATGACCTGGAATCTTTGCAAACCAAGTGGAACGAAGATCCCAATCAGCAAAACGAGACCAATGAAGCCCAAGAGCTTTTTTGTCAATGAAGGCCGTGTAAACAGGCGCCTGAGGAAAAAGTTGATGAAGAGCTTCCAGGACTCTTTCTCCTCCACCATACTCTCTTAAAAAATCATGAACTAGAGCTACTCTCATTACTTTCAATTTATGATGATTTTCAATAACAAAAAGTATTTCTAAACAATTAAAACAATGCTTGCTGAACATCTGATTCAAACTGATCAGCCGGTAGCAACTTAATTAATGAATTAAATTCAAGAGATTGAAAGAACTCCACAGCTTTAGTTTTATCATACCCTTCCACTCGACATTGCTGAAGATGAAGTTCGAGAGGCGCATTCCTATCAATCTTAGCTAAATCCAAACTGAGTAAAGCCATCTTTTTTCCTTCAATCAGTTTTGTCAGTAAGGCCCCCTTTAATAATGAATCTGATTGTTTGGATTGGGTTAATCCATCAATGGCTTGATAGAGACGCTCAACCGTTCCATATTGATTAATTAGAGTCACTGCTGTTTTGGGCCCAATGCCTTTTACTCCTGGAATGTTGTCAGAGGCATCGCCCATCAAAGCTTTGAGCTCAACTATTTGCTCTGGTTTAACCCCGATTTTGGTTTCAACCAAATGCGTATCATATTTTGTATCTTTTCCTTGTCCTTTGCCAGGAATCCAAACACAAGTGTTTTGATCTACCAACTGCAGTAAGTCCTTATCACCAGTCACTATAATGGTCAAAATGTCACCTTTGGCTTCCAATTTATCTGGATGAAAATCCAGCCAGTAGCTGAGTGTGCCTATTAAATCATCAGCCTCATAGCCTTCCAACTCAAACTGAGGGATCCCCAGCACTGACACAACCTCCTTTATTATAGGAATTTGTGATTGTAGATCATCAGGCATGGTGGGCCGTTGGGCCTTGTACTCTTTATACTGTTGATGACGAAAAGTGGGTTTTGGATGATCAAAAGTAACCGCGACAAAGTCAGGACTAAACTCACTCAAAGCTGCTAATAAAATTCGAGAGAAACCGTAGACTGCATTTACTACTCTGCCTTGAGGATCGGTAAGCGGCGGTAAGGCATAAAAAGCCCGATAGATCACAGCATGTCCATCAAAGATAAGAAAGGTTTGTCGATCTGACATAGAGACAGTTCTCTGTCGATTGCCATTGATCAGCAACTATTTTGCTGGTTTAATTTGTGGTTTAATCTTGGCAAAACCCATCAAGCGCTCAAACTCTTCACCATCAAGTGTTTCTACTTCTAAAAGTTGAAGAGCCACTTGATCAAGTTGTTTTTCATACTTAGCCAAAAGCAAAGCACTTTGAGAAACTGCCTGATGAATTATTTCTTGAATCTTAACATCTACTTTTTCCTGCATTTTGTCGGAAATTTTAAATGGTTCGCCCCACATCTTGTCATAATCTTGATTTTCAAATTGAGGCGCATAGTTCATCGGTCCCAACTCACTCATTCCGTATTCAATAACCATTGAACGAGCAATTCGCGTAGCCCTCTCAATATCGTTAGTTGCTCCAATCGTTTGTTCCTTGAACTTTAATAATTCTGCCGCTCTGCCACCAAGCATCTCCACAATTTTTTGTTCTAGTTCTGATTTGGTTGTCTGAAGTTTGTCTCTTTCTGGAGGAGTAAAGGTAAAACCAAGCGCCCGCCCTCTGGAAACAATTGAGATGCGGTGCACTGGATCAGAGTGAGGTTGGACATGAGCCAAAACAGCATGGCCTGCTTCGTGATAAGCTGTCATCTTGC
>DAOLOF010000113.1:0-2226 GCA_035416965.1 Candidatus Woesebacteria bacterium | reverse complement strand
CGCAACACAACGGCATGTCCCAAATGAAGCAAAGCGCCAGTGGGGTCAATGCCAAGGTAAAGTTTGATCGGTCTTTCCTGGAGTAGTTTGGCCAGTGATTCTTTTTGTGGTAACACTTGGGCTACTCCTCTAGTTAATAGGTGATGAATGAGTTGAGGATTTTGAGTAGGCATATGATTAACTTAATAACGTGAGGTTAAGTATTTCTTATTTTATTTTTATTTGCTGATCGTTGCAGATTGATCACTGATTTGTATTATAATGGATTCGTGGACTTGGGTAAGAACCAGGTTGGTAGCTGGTTAATATTTTGATAATTCTTAAAGCATCAAATATTGATGTTTAAGGTATACCAGACAGTATGGAAATCAACTTATCAAAACTATTTAGAATGATAGTCAGTCCATTTGTTGGGCTTGTTGAGTTATTTGAAAGACTCTATTTTACTCTGATGGGTTTATTTTCTGGTAAGGCGCGTTCGCGACGTTCTAGCACATGGAAAAAAATTGTATCATCAAGATCACGTCGGTCTTCCACTTCAAATGTTGGCAAGAATAATCTGACTGTGGCTCAACGCCAATTAAGACGAGTGCGGCTACTGCGTTGGTTTGCTATCGCTTGTTTTGCTTCAGTAGTGCTGGGGATTATTGGTTTTTTTGGCGCTTTTGCTTACTTTTCGCGTGATTTGCCCCAACCAGGTCAAGTAGTGAGACGTGATGGTTTTAGCACCAAGATATACGATCGAAATGGACAGTTATTGTTTGATGTGTTTGATGATGAAAGAAGAACTCCCACCAGTCTTGACCAAATTCCTGAATCATTGTGTCAGGCAACAGTGGCAATTGAAGATAAAGACTTTTATCGCCATCGCGGGTTTGATGTGATGACTGTTTTGCGTATCCCATATAACTATATTTTCCGGCGTCGAGTGGTTGGCGGTTCTACTCTCACTCAACAATTGGTAAAAAATGTGTTGTTAACTAACGAACGCACTGCCTCGCGCAAGTTTAAGGAATTGGTGCTTGCAATTCAAATTGAAAGAACATTTAGCAAAGATCAAATTTTAGAAATGTATCTTAATGAAGTGCCTTATGGGGGCACTGCCTGGGGAGTGGTTTCTGCGGCTGATCTTTACTTCAACAAACCACTCAATGAATTAACTCTCTGCGAGTCGGCCTTTTTGGCTGGTCTACCCCAACGGCCCAGTGCTTACTCTCCTTATGCTGGTCAAGTTGATGAAAATGGAGAGCCACTCTGGAAAATCCGAACCACTGCGGTTTTAAATCGAATGAAGGAAGAGAACTACATCAGTGCCATCGATCATGAGATGGCTTTGGAAGAAATGAACAACTTACAGTTTAAAAAAGGGACTTTGGAAATAAAAGCACCTCATTTTGTGTTTTATGTTAAAGAAGAGCTTTCCAAAATGTTTGGTGAAGAACTGGTTGAAAGAGGCGGGCTAAAGGTGACCACTTCACTGGATTTGGAAATGCAGGAAAAGGCACAACAGATTGTGGCCGAGGAAGTGGCTTCTGTAGAAAATCTTCATATCACCAATGGGGCTTCGCTGGTGATGGATCCTCGATCTGGCGAGATTCTTGCCATGGTTGGGAGTCGCGACTATTTTAGCGAAGATCAAGGCGGTCAGTTCAATGTGGTAACCTCAGGTTTGCGCCAGCCAGGATCATCAATTAAGCCAGTAACCTATTTGGCTCTGCTACGCAAGGGATATACGCCTGCTTCAATTTTAGTTGATTCACCCACTGATTTTCGTAGAAACTTGAATGAAAAAAGCTACACTCCTCGCAATTATACAGGTGGATTTATGGGACCGGTGAGTGTCAGGAATGCTCTAGGGAATTCCTTAAATATTCCAGCCGTTAAGGCTTTGGCTCTTGTTGGAGTTGAGGATTTTCTAACTTTAGCGTCAGAAATGGGTCTGTCTTCTTTGTCGCCTACTCCAGAAAACCTGAAACGATTCGGATTTGCTCTGACTCTTGGAGGTGGGGAGGTTAGATTAATTGAACTTGTTTCAGCTTACTCCTCTTTCGCCAATGGTGGTCTCAAGGTGTCGCCCGTTTCAATTTTGTCTGTTGAAGATCGAACAGGAAAAATTCTTTACCAGCATCGACCAGTTGAGGGCAAGAGAGTTATTTCCACAGGAGAGGCCTTCTTAATGAATGATATTTTGTCTGATAATTCAGCCAGAACTAGTGCTTTTGGTGC
>DAOLOF010000112.1:0-2251 GCA_035416965.1 Candidatus Woesebacteria bacterium | reverse complement strand
CTTTGCTCTTAACTCATCTCGAAACTTCCAATGAATCTGGTACAAAGCCAAAGGCAGATCTCGATAACTTTTAATCAATTCCTTGGCGAGCGGGGTGACAACTTCCTCATGGCTTTGTCCCAAAGCATACTCGCGTCTGGTTCGACTCTGAATCTTAAACAACACATCGATGTTGTCCCATCCGCCGGTGATTTGCCAGTTTTGTTTGGGTTGAAGCATTGGCATTAAGATCTCTTGACCGCCAATCTCGTTCATCTGGTGACGAATAATTTGGCGAATCTTGTTGAGTACCTTTAGACCAAGAGGCGTATAGGTATAGACTCCCGCCATCAGCTGGCGAACATATCCTGCTTGGATAAGAAGCTGGTGGTTTTTGGTGTTTGTCTCGGCTGGCGGCTGCTTAAGTGGTTGAAAAGCTAGTTGGGAAAATTTCATGGCAGAAAATAAAGAATAGTTTAAAGCCAGTTAGCTAAACTCTTGGCAAAAACAGAAGAAACATCTTGAACAATAAACTTTTTGGGAAGATTGGAGTGCTCAATGCTGTTGGTTATTACTACTTGATCGACAAGAGAATTTTGAATTTTGTCGGTAGCACCATGAGTCAGCAAGCCGTGACTGGCAACAAAGATTACTGAAGTAGCGCCGGCCTCTTTTAAACACTCGGCTGCTTCGATCACTGTTGATCCCGATACTATTACATCATCCAAAACAAGTGCAATCTTGTTTTTCACGTCACCATGAATGCCCAAAGCAGTAACTTTACCTGTAACAAGATCTCGGTTTTTATCAATATTAGCTAAAGGCAATTGGAGATGATTGGCGAAATGGCGAGCTCTTTTTAAACCACCAAAGTCTGGACTAACCACAACGGCTTGTTTGAGATCAAACTGCTTCACAACATACTCTTCAAAAAGACGGGCGGTGCTTAAATAATGAGTGGGCATATTAAAAAATGCTGGAATGCTGTCATTATGAAGATCCATGAGGAAAGTACGCTTAACATAGCTGTTTGAAAGTAGATTGGCAATGACTTTGGCTGAAATTGGCTCACCCGTTTGAAATACTTTATCTTGCAATGAGTAGCCCATCCAAGGAATCACTAAATTAATGTGTCTGGCTCCCATTCTTTCTAAAGCATCAATCATCAGTAGTGTCTCGATAATCAACTCGTCAGCGGGATTGACAAAAGACTGAACCAAAGTGACATTTTCTCCCTTTACATCATCAAGAATCCTCAGTCTCTTTTCGCCATTAGAAAAGTAATTAATTTCTCGAGAAATTAGGGGAGCTTTTAGTGCATTGGCAATTTGGCGAGTGAGGTTGGGATTGGCTGTACCAGAGAGGAGTTTCATGAGTAAAAATGTAGTAATTATAAGTGTTGATAGTTTATCAAAAAATGGTTTGAATTGTTAGCACCAGAGGGCAAATGGTCTAACATCTCCAGTTCAGAAGTAGACTGCGTATATAGATAAGAATATGGGTGAAAAAAATGAAAAAAAATTCTTATATCCACTAAATACTTATTGTAAGTATGAGTTGGAAACTGAATAAATTTTAGGAAAGGCAGAGCCTAGTTGTGAAAATCAAGTTTAAAATAAAGGTTGTTTTTTTCAATTATTTCATGGTGCCGATGAGAGGACTCGAACCTCCAAAAGATTGCTCTCACACGTACCTGAAACGTGCGCGTCTACCAATTTCGCCACATCGGCTTTTTTTGTAATCGATATGCTGAGTTCTTAAGAAACAGCAATTGAGAATGGGCTAATTATAATCAAAAAAATGCTATAATGGGAGCAACATTTAACGCTAGCCCCAGTAGCTCAGCGGATTAGAGCGCAGGTCTTCGGAACCTGGCGTCGGGGGTTCGAGTCCCTCCTGGGGTACTTTTTTATTTACTTTTTCTTTTTGTCTTGATTTATTGAGCGAGAGACGGGATTCGAACCCGCGACCTTCTCCTTGGCAAGGAGACGCTCTAGCCAACTGAGCTACTCTCGCGAGATAGAGTTGCTGTTGATGAAAAAATTTCAAGGAACTACAACTCTAAAAACTATTCGTTTACAAGGTTATCATAAACCAACAGTTGTGTGCCAAGCCTTGGAATCGAACCAAGATCCCGTGTTTTTCAGACACGTGCCGTGACCACCTTGGCTAGCTTGGCGTGATCAGAATTTTAATTCTATCATGTTGTTGCCTCTGATGCCACAGATATAATTCAATAATGAGATATCTGGGTGACACAGAGGTTAATTTC
>DAOLOF010000111.1:0-2252 GCA_035416965.1 Candidatus Woesebacteria bacterium | reverse complement strand
AACGGCATCATCTTTCTTTTCTGGTGCATCTGTCACCAAACACTCAGTAGTCAAGATCATCGAAGCCACAGAGGCTGAGTTCTGTAAAGCGGCAATAGCCACTTTGGCAGGCTCAATAACACCTGCTTTCTCAAGGTCCTCAAACTTATTAGTGAGAGCATTGAAACCCCAAGTGGGGCTGTCTTTTTGCTTAATTTGACCCAAAACCCAACCAGCATCAACACCAGAATTGGTAGCCAGCATACGGATAGGTTGATCCAAAACCGCTTTCACCAACTCCACGCCGGTTTTTTCATCCTCACTCTCAGTGGAAAGGTTGGCAAGCACCTTAGCAGCCTGGACGTAGGTCACACCACCGCCAGGAATAATTCCTTCTTCAATGGCGGCTTTGGTGGCTTCTTTGGCATCCTTCACTCGTTCTTGAAGATTCTTCATCTCAATTTCGGTGTTAGCGCCAACCTGAATCACCGCTACCCCACCAGTCAGTTTGGCTTTGCGTTCTTGAAGTTTTTCAGTATCAAACTCAGAAGTTGACTGCTCAATTTGAGCATCAATTTGAGCAACTCGAGCATCAATCTCGGTCTGGGTACCTTTACCTCCCACAATGCGAGTGGTGTCCTTGGACGAACGCACTGTGTCAGCCTGACCCAAATCTTCGAGAGTAGCATCCTCTAGCTTCTTGCCCACTTCACTGGTAATAACATTGCCGCCAGTCAAGATTGCAATATCTTGCAACATCTCTTTACGTCTGTCTCCAAATCCTGGAGCCTTGACAGCCAAAGCTTTAAAAGTGCCTCGCAGTTTATTTACTACCAAAGTGGTAAGAGCCTCGCCCTCAATATCATCAGCCACTATAACCAGAGACTTGCCTGCATTAACCACCTTTTCCAATAGAGGCAAGACGTCTTTGATGTTGGAAATCTTCTGATCGGTAATCAAAATGAAGGGGTTTTCCAGGACCGCTTCCATGCTGTCGGAATCGGTGACAAAATATGGAGAAGCATAACCCTTGTCAAACTCCATACCCTCTTTGTGATCAATGGTAATCTCCATGGTTTTGCCTTCTTCCACCTCAACCACCCCATCTTTTCCAACCAGCTTCAAGGCTTCGGCGATCTTAGATCCGATCACCGCATCTTGAGCTGAAATAGTAGCCACCTTTTCCCAATCGGCTTCCTGAACTGGCTTAGCAAGTGAGCGAATCTTCTTCACTACCTCAGCCACAGCCTTATCAATACCTCGCTTCATAATCATTGGATTGGTGCCAGCCGTCACATACTTCATACCAATAGTACTCATCTTTTGCGCTAACAGAGTAGCGGTTGTGGTTCCATCGCCCGCCACATCATTAGTTTTGGAAGCGGCTTCGCGAACCAATTGAGCACCCATATTTTCGAATTTATCCTCAAGCTCAATTTCCTTGGCCACACTCACACCATCATGAACTACGTTGGGAGCTCCCCAAGATTTATCAAGAGCTACATTTCTACCCTTAGGACCAAGAGTTGTCACTACGGCACTGGCTAACTTATTAATACCAACAAGCATTTTTTGTCTGGCTTCATCGCTGAACAATAGTTGTTTTGGCATATTTTTTTGAAATTTAATTAATTAGTTAATAAAAAAGAAAATATTATTTTTTGGAAACGACCGCTAAAATATCGTCAAACTTAAGAAATTGATACTCAACATCATCAAGCTTAAAATCATTGCCGCCCCACTTTTTGTAGATCACTACATCACCCACACTCACCGGACACTTGATTTCTTTAACACCGTTTTCCCACACGCTACCACCACAAGCAAGCACTTTTCCCTGCTGAGGTTTCTCCTCATCAGATTCTGGTAAATACAATCCTGAGGCAGTTTTAGCCTCTGTCTGAACAGGCTCAACTAAAACATAGCCCAAATTTGGCTTCAGTTCTGAAGGTTTGATGGCTTTCATAGCGGCATCCTTTCTTAAAAAAAATAACTGTTAATAATGAGTCACAACCAGAAAAACCAGCAGGGGCAAGATAGACCAAAACCCGGAGCAAAGGAGGATCGTTTTCTCACTCAACGATCCATTGGCATTAGCAGTCTCTGGTCGTAATCACTAGCAGTTATAGTACTAGACTGCTAAAAAGTTGTCAAGCAGAAGATTGAAATAAACCACAAATTCCTATTTAGAAAATATATTTAAAAAGAAAATCTCCTTTTACTGATAAATTAAAGAGTTATCATTCTTCATTAATTCACTGTCTTCCCATCTG
>DAOLOF010000110.1:0-2252 GCA_035416965.1 Candidatus Woesebacteria bacterium | reverse complement strand
TATTTTAACACTTAATTAGTGCTAAAGTTCACTAGACCCTAAACAGAAGCAATCAGTAATTGAGGTTAAGATCGAATCGAAGGCTTTATGCTAATTGCCTATTAAGCAGTCGGAGCTTTTTCTTGTCTATTTTTTACTTGTTGCCACACCAGTATTCCCATTAAAACAAGTGTCCCCAATACCAAGGCTACTGATTTAGCAGAGTATCTGTCAGTGGCAGCACCAACCACAAATGCAGTCAAAAGATAGGGTAGATTTTTCAACATCTCCAGAGTGGATAAGGTGGTGGCACGGTATCTAGAAGGAGTTTGTTGATTGATTGCCACACTTGAAAGATTGTTGAAGATGGCGGTGAGTGAGGCTCTCAATGTTAATAAAAGAACTTCAAATAGCATCCCACTCCATGGAGATAAAATTAAGCTTGTACAGATCACGACGCCGGTTAATGCAATGGCTCTAGTCACACTCAGTTTTTTCAGAAAATAAGAAGTGAGTTGAGAGGCGGCGGCCGCTATCAAAAAGATGATTGACCAAAGCAAACCGATCTGTTTTTGGGAGAATCCCATCTCAACTGCCAAATAACTGTCTAAACTTTGATATGAAATTACTGTTGCCAAGCTTATTATAACAATGACAATTGTCACCATGAACACCTCATTCGTCTTGGCTAATTGTCTAAAACCAGATTTGGTTTGATGAAGAAATCGGCCAACGGAAAATTGATCGCTGTCGATTGCTGGTTCTTTGAGAAAGAATGACACAGTCAAAGCAATAAAATCGAAACCCGCTGCTGCCAAAAAGGGCAATTGAGGCGAAAGTGAGTATAAAAAACCACCCAAGGCTCCTGCTAAAGCGGGGATAAATAACTGAATAGTATTAATGTTTGAGATCGCTTGTTTGAAATGAGACTCTTGACCTTTTTCCAGTAACGAGTCAAAAGCCAGAGCAGTCCGCGACGACCCATATAATGGATCTGCCACATTAAGAATGATGATGGAGAGTGTCAAAACAAATAAATTGGGAGCTAAACCCATCATTACCAAACCAATTACTTCCAAAATGAGTGCGCAGATGATGGCTGTTCTTTTTCCTACTAAATCAGTGATTGCACCTGAAGGAATAGCGCTGAAAACGCTAGCTATCATTAGGACGGTTTCCAGCATCCCAATGCCAGCGTAGTTGGTAAACCTAAGATAATAATAAATCCAGATCCCCAGCCAGAACCAAGCTGAACGAAAAATCGAGGAGCAGTAAATGAGTTTAATATTTCTATTTTCCCGATAAATCATGGGTGTATTCTAACAGAAACAAATATTGCTTTATCAAGAAATTTCTCAGGAATAGCTAAATATAAATGATCATTGTTCTCCTCAAAATAGTCGATATACTAATGGTTAGTAGCGGTTGATTTTGTATACAAACTTGATCCAAAAATATGGCAATTGGTCTCAGGTCTTCAAAAATGAGTTTGTTAAAAAACAAGACCACATTTTTGAGTTTTTTCTCAATTGTGATTGTCATGGTGCTAATTTTGATGGGAGGTCTAATCTGTTCACATAATTCAGCACACTTTTTCTTAGCATCGGGCAAAAAGTTCTGGTCAACGATTCAAAACAAAGGCGTATCACCTGTGGCCGGCTATTACTCTGATAGCAAAACTCATCTTTATCTTTATGGTGGGGAATCCTCGCGTGGTTATGGGGGAGTGATCGCTCTTGCTGCCACTGACGAACCCGTCATTAACATCAGCTCTTATAACTTAAGTGGCCAGCTGGAAATCGATCTGTTCAAGGCAGATGAGACATCTTTATTGCGTTATCTTTTGCATGATGAAGAAGGCAACCAAACCCAAGAACCACCTGATTTAACACAGTTCGAACATCTTGTTTCTCTTCAGTATGACTTAGCAAGTTCCTCTAAAACGTCGTCATTTACTCCAGTACCACTGCCTTTAACAGAGAGTGGGATTTGGTATTTAAGAGTCAAAAACTCTTCGCTAGAGGTAGGTTCATTTATTATTCGATCAAAATCAGGAATATTTGTCACTGAGGGTGATCGGGAGCTGATTATGTGGGGACAAGATTTACATTCAAAAAGAAGTATTACCGATGGAGAAGTAAAGATTTTTAATCTACTCAATGGAATTAGAGAAGAGCAAACCAATTCTTTTAATGAAGAAGGCATTGCAAGAATCAACCTGAGTGCCGATGCCGATATCGCTATAATCAAGCGTCAAGACGATTTTTCTTTAG
>DAOLOF010000109.1:0-2305 GCA_035416965.1 Candidatus Woesebacteria bacterium | reverse complement strand
TATTTTCAATTCCCTCAGTTGTCAGCGAGAAGTTGGTCAAATAATCATTGACCGCGTTGATCCAATGAGTTGCTTGTCTTGTAATAAGATTTGCTTTCCAGTTTGCAATAACAATTTTTTTCATATTTTGGCTTAAGTCTTGAAGTAATAGTAATCTAGTATAGCAATTTTATGATACTATAAGCGAATGTCATCAGTTGACGAATTTCTTCAATCTCTTAATCCTCATCAACAAGAGGCAGTCAAACACCAAGCCGGTCCAGCTGTCGTATTAGCTGGGGCTGGATCAGGCAAAACTCGTGTTCTTACCACTCACGCAGCCTGGCTTATTCAAAACCAAAACGTCCAACCTGATCAAATTTTGTTGGTTACTTTTACCAACAAAGCCGCTGGTGAGATGAATCAGCGTATTCAATACCTCACCAACACATCGCTTCCTTTTTCGGGCACTTTTCATAGTTTTTGTGCCCGATTACTGCGAATCGAGGGAACGGCAATCGGTCTCAATCAGCGCTATCTGATTTTTGACAGCAATGACCAACTGACTTTGATGAAACAGATTTTTAAAGACAGGAGAATCGACCCCCAAAGATATAAACCTGCTAGCGTGAGAGCCGCAATCTCGATGGCCAAAAATAACTTAGTGGATGTTGATCTTTTTGCAGAACAGGCTCAAGACGAGTATCAAGAACAAATAGCCAAAATTTATCGTGAGTACCAACACAAACTGCTAATACAAAATGCAGTAGATTTTGATGATCTTCTGATTAATGCTGTTACTCTTTTATTGCATCATTCATCAATATTAGAAAAATACCAAAATCAGTTTGCTCACGTTTTGATCGACGAGTATCAAGATACCAACAAAGCTCAGTATCAATTAACTAAATTGCTTGCAGCCCCTCAACAGAATATTTTCGCAGTTGGTGATTTTTCTCAAAGTATCTACGCTTGGAGAGGAGCTGATTATCGTAATTTGTTCTTTTTGAAACAAGATTTTGGGAAGATAAAAGAGTATCTATTGGAACAAAATTACCGCTCCACGCAACCAATTTTATCTGTAGCCACTCATCTAATTAGCGCCAACACTTCTCATCCAGTTTTAAAACTCTGGACCGAGAAACAATCTAGTCAACCCATTCAGATAGTCCACGCCAGCTCTGGAGAGACAGAGGCTCAGTTTGTCATTGAACAAGTAAAAAAACTGCAAACTGAATATCCTCTTTCTGAGATGGCAGTCTTGTATCGTACCAATGCTCAATCTCGCATCTTTGAGGAGTACTTGGTACAAGCCAAACTTCCTTATCAAATTATCGGTGGCTTTAAGTTTTACGAGAGAACTGAAGTAAAAGATTTACTAGCTTACCTGCGAGTAGCCGTCAATCCTCTCGATTTGGTGAGCCTTCAGCGCCTTGAAAAACTAGGCAAACGAAAGCTGTTAAATTTTCAACACTGGTTAGCGACCGAACACCCCCAGCATAACTTAGAACTATTGACTCCTCACGAACTGTTGACACAAATTCTTCATCTGACACATTATCTTGAACGCTTTGATTCCAAAGATCCAGAAGAGACACAAAGAATTGATAACATCAATGAATTATTGAGCGTAGCCAATCAGTTTAGCGATATCTTCACTTTCTTGGAAAATGTTAGCTTGGTCCAAGATGAACAGCTCCTCGATTTGCCTTTAACTGATTCTCATGAGAAACTCTCGCTAATGAGCCTTCATTCTGCTAAAGGCCTTGAATTTTCGGTGGTGTTTATTGTTGGTTTAGAAGAAGGACTTTTACCTCACAGTTTGAGCCTTTTTGATGCTCAGCAACTAGAAGAAGAGAGGAGACTCTGTTATGTAGGCATTACCCGAGCCAAAGAAAGACTATATTTAAGTCACGCTCACTACCGGTGGCTTTATAGACGCTCCGCCCAGGCAAAACCAAGTCGGTTTTTAGCTCAGATTCCCTTAAATGAATGCCAAGAGATTGAGTATGAATATCTCGAGGATCTGAAGGCTTGGCCATCCCGATTGGCAATAAAAACCAAAAATAAACAATCACGCTTCATCTACTCTCATCGGAATTCTTCTCTGCACAATCCACCGTCATCACAAATCCAGCAATTTAGACTGGATCCGAACAATCAAGATCTAGACCAGTTGTTAAATAATGAGTTAGACATTGATGATTTTTTGCGTCGCTCTTAGTTGTCTGGCTAGTCCTGACAATTGAAAAGATTTCTTTTATAATGGGCACACAGTCAGTTCTAAAATGATCTGTTGATTTTTTATGCTTATCCGCCCTATTAG
>DAOLOF010000108.1:0-2317 GCA_035416965.1 Candidatus Woesebacteria bacterium | reverse complement strand
TTTGCATTAAAATCATGATACTTATAACCAGAAATTGAACCAATACTCTGATTAACAAAGAAGAATTCGCGATTTTTATCTATGTAAGTTGAGATGGATCCAGAATCAGGATTAAGTGGACTCCAACCAAAGCGAGTCATCTCTTCAATCGTGTAATCTCCCACCACCACATTCTCGAATGTATAACAACCATCAGCTTGAGTTTGACCCAGCCAACCTTCGTAAATATCAACCTTCATAGAACCTTTATTGTCTGCATATTGATTGTCATAGACTGAGAAATCAAACTTACCACGATAATCACTGAAGGCTTGAGCATATCTGTGCTCAAGATTGAATTCGCCCCAATTTGTAGGTTGACCATTGATTTTGATCCCCAAAGCTCCCACCGAGTTAAGTTTCATCACATTTATCCAAGGAAAATATGGCCCAGTAAAACCGTCAGACTCCAACCTCTCTGAATACCCGGGGTCGGATAAGAGATTTGTCCCTCCTCGATATTGATAAGTACCAGACGCAACTAAAAGATAGTCGCCGCTATCAAGAGTATGACTACTATAAACCCCTCCATCTGGATAAACTATCACTTGTTCAAGCGGTGAGTCGTGACGCAAGATAACTGGCCAGCCAGAAACTGGTTCATTTAAGCTGTTATTTTTACAGACAGTGACTTCAGCAACATCAGTCAAAACACAACTTACCGAACAGGAAGACTGTCCATTTGATGAGCCATAATCACATTCTTCACCTTCATCAAGAACTCCATCTCCGCATCTGGGCTCATCTTCATTTGATCCATCTCCTACTTCACAATTGTTGGCCCAAATAGCTTGTCCTTCTTCTGACCAGTTATAACCAGAAGACAAGTATGTGTCATTTTTGATAGGAGGAATAATATCTCCCCAGTGCACTTTAATACCCTCAAACCAAATGGGACCCAATTGAAAGCTGTAGCCAGATTCTTTGATTATTGATTCTATGGCTACCTCAATAGATTCATAGGGATTATTAGGATTGGAGTGTGTTGCATGACAAATATTTACTTTCTTATCAGTATTTACTTTCTTATTTTCAGCAACCACCCAAACAGACAAATGATCAAGAAAGGTCACTTGAATTGTGCTACTGTCTTCGTCAATTTTTACCGAGGGGTCATTAATGTCTATTGTTGATAATTGGTCTGTGTTTTTTTGTGATAACTGATCAAGATTATCAGCCGAGATTACCTCTAGAGAAGTTGTGTTTGGCAAGTTCTCAGAAACAGGTAGTTGTAAATCTAATTCGAACGATCCATCCTCCATTTGAGTTTCAATTTGATAAGCAACATCAGCTCCATACTTATCAGCCAACTCCTTGGACAATGATAAGCGTTGAATTGATAAAGGACTTGTTTTCTCTGGCAACTTAGTAAATTTTACGGAAACCTTGGGATCTAGAGGAAAATGATAGTCTTGATTTGTAACTACATTTTGAATCGTTTCTGCTTTTTGGTTTTTTTCGTCTACATGCCAAGTGAGCCAACTCAGTTCTGCCTCAGAGAGAGCATCGGTCTCTGATCTTGAGATGGAGGTGGTAATCTTATTTTGAATATCCTTTTCCAGTCGATAACTCCAAAAACCATCAGTCATTTTCAACTTAAAAATCATTCTCGACCACTGATGGGAAAGATAATGGTCTCCAGACTGAGTACCCACAAAAATCGCATTCTCCATACCTGTGATGAGGTTACCCACAACAGCCTGAGTTCTTCCTTGATTAAGGTAATACATAGAGTAGGGAAGACTTTGCTCGTAAAAGTCACCAACCCCAACGATCAACTGGTCATATTTATCATCCAGATAAGAAAATGACAGCAATGATTGCTTTTGAGTAGCCTCAAGTTTGCTCAAAGCAAATACTTGAGGAGTTAAAAGATAAGGAGAAAAAGGAGCAAAGAATGAAAAAAATAGCTGAAGTGAAAAAAGGAGAGAAGCTAGAGTACTCTTGTTTTTTTTTGTCATGTTAAGAAGCTTTAGTCAATAACACAATTTTTATCATCACAAGGAGATAATACACAAACTACACACCACTTCATCACCAGTTGTGGTTTGTTTACATTATTATACTGATTTATATAGTGGATTTGCAATAAGCAAATCCTACTCCTCATTTTCATCTGATCAGTTTTGACATAGAATGAAAAGTTACAGACAAGTTGTTTCTTGAAGTTGACAAGAGCCAATATGAAAAAAGCGAGTCAAAAGATGACCTGTTCTTTGGGTAGTGTTTACACCAACTCCAAAACATATCAATATATCAACCAGATAATAAAGACAAA
>DAOLOF010000107.1:0-2337 GCA_035416965.1 Candidatus Woesebacteria bacterium | reverse complement strand
GGGTAGTGGATCTGGAAAAACTACTCTTGCCAAGCAACTTCTAGCTCAATCCCCCAAAAACTCAATTGCCTATATCAAGCACGACTCATACTATCGCCGACTATCTGGACTAAATTTTGCCGAAAGATCAAAAGTCAATTATGACCACCCGAACTCCTTAGAAACGGAGTTACTGATTGTTCATCTCAAAAAACTTCTTAAAGGGGAGTCGATTTTTCAACCTGTTTATGACTATTCAATCCATGATCGCACAGACCAAACAATCAAGATTGATCCCAAACCTGTCATTCTTATTGAGGGGATTTTGGTTTTGGCTGACCCAGACCTGCGCTCATTATTTGACTTAAAAGTATTTGTGGATACCGAGGCAGACGTGAGAGTGCTTCGCAGATTGCAAAGAGATGTAGTTGAAAGAGGTCGTACCTTTGAGTTTGGTATTGAACAATATTTTAACACCACTAAACCAATGCATGATCAATTCGTAGAACCATCAAAAAAATTTGCTGATCTCATTATTCCTGAAGGAGGTCTCAATCAGCAAGTTGTTGACTTACTCTATTCAAGAGTCAATAAACTTCTACATACTCGCCAGAACTAAGAAGGTAACAAACCATATTTTATCAATTTGCAGAATGTATCTATGAAATTTTCTCATGTAACAGTTTGCGACCATCCCTTTGTTCAGGATTCATTAAGTCATTTGCGAGACCGTACTACGAAACGCAAAAAATTCCGAGAACATTCTGACAGAATATGCTATCTACTGTTTGCCGAAGCCATCAGGGGCTTAACCTTTAAGAATGAAACTATTATGACGCCACTTTGTGAAACAGTAGCTCCTAAGCTGGCTGATGAAGTAATTGTGGTACCGGTACTTAGATCAGGAATTGCCATGCTATTTGGAGCGATGCAACTTTTGCCAAAATCTAAAATTGGTTTTGTAGGTATGGCTCGAGATGAAGAAACCGCCCAAGCCAATGAGTATTACTGGAAGCTACCCAAGATAACCAGGCAATCGGTGGTAATTGTTACCGATCCGATGTTAGCCACCGGCGGCTCAATCTTGCATGTTTTACGTCGGGTCGCTCAAGAAAAAGCCAAGGAGATTCGGGTGGTATCAGTTGTGTCTGCACCAGAAGGATTGGATGCAATCGAAAAAGAGTTTCCTCAAGTAAAAGTTTTTACGGCCAGTATTGATCAAGGGTTAAACGAACATAAATACATTGTTCCCGGATTGGGTGATTATGGCGATCGTTACTTTGGCACAGATTAAAAAACGCTATAATGATATAATGAAAAGATAGATATTTAGTTACTAATCATTATTACAAAGTATGAAACTCAAACCTAGCTGGTCTTTGTTGTTGGTTGGCTTGGCTGTTATTGGATTTTGGTTGATGGGTAGTTACAATGGCTTGGTTCAAAAAGCTCAAGAAGTGGATGCTCAATGGGCTCAAGTGGAAACTTCTTATCAGCGTCGTTATGATTTAATTCCGAATTTAGTCGAGGCGGCAAAGGGGTATCTTGATCAGGAAAAAGAAATTTTGGAAACAATCGCAATGGCTCGTCAAGGATATGCTGGCGCCAACACTGTTGCAGAAAAAGTTGAAGCCTCGGCTCAAGTGGAGTCGGCTCTCGCTCGGTTGTTAGTGATTATTGAAAACTATCCAGAACTTAAGTCAAATGAAACGATTGCTCAAGTAATGGACGAACTGGCTGGAACCGAGAATCGAGTGAGTGTTGAACGAATGCGCTATAACGAGATTGTGCGTGAGTATAACACTCGAGTAAAGTCATTTCCGGTGGTCATGATTGCGGGCATGTTTGGTTTTAGTGACAAACCCTATTTTGAGGCAGACTCGGCAGCTCAATCGGCACCCAAGGTGGACTTTAGCAACTAAACTGCATGAAAATATCATTTCTAAAGATTGCCGGCGCTTTCTCGCTGGTCTTGTTTTGGCTGATTGGTTCTTGGCAGTCGGCTGGAGCGGTTAATGTCCAATCTTATGAAGGACTGGTTAATGATTATGCTCAAGTGCTGTCTGATGAAGTCGAAAACTCTCTAGAAACTCGTTTGCAAGATGAAGCCAGCAAAGAAAATGGTGCCGAACTAGCGGTAGTGACTTTACCTTCTTTGGATGGAGAAGAAATTGAGTCGGTTGCTCTAGCATATTTTGATACCTGGAAAATTGGCAAAGCAAAGCAGGACAATGGAGTTCTGTTATTAATTGCGATTTCCGATAGAGAAATCAGAATTCAAACCGGATATGGAGTGGAACCAATTATTCCAGATGGAGTGGCTGGCCGAATCATTAGAAATGATATTGTTCCCTATTT
>DAOLOF010000106.1:0-2341 GCA_035416965.1 Candidatus Woesebacteria bacterium | reverse complement strand
AAAATGGTAGTTATGCAAAAAATCAAATTTGTTGACTGAACAAAGTAAGATTACTATTCAGCAATTTCTTGAGGAGCTGTTTTTAATTGATGAATTTTATTGCGAATCAAAGCTAACCAATAATTTGAGGTACGGAGAAAATATAGAAGCATCATGAAATAATAATCATTCATCTCAACTATTTTTCCCATTATATCAACAAACTCTCTGGGCACACCCATCGTCAGATATATTTCTAATACCGATTTTACAGCCAGTTTCGCTGCCACTAAAATTTCTTCGGGCATGTTTGCGATTAGAACCGCGATCAATCCACTCTCCACCACTAAACCTGCCCAAATGGGTATTTCGTTACCTTCATTTAATCGAATGTACTCACGCAAAATTGAGCGCATCGTCATCCAAGATGCTACTCCCAGCTCAACAAGCAAAGGATCTTTTGTCTGTCCCGCTGCAAGCGAGGCAACTGCACCGATAAAAACTCCCCTGGTCATAGCTCTTAACCTTGATGAGGGTTGGTGGCCTCTTTCAACCCCGGATTTTTTGCTATCTACGGAGGGGATAATTGTTGATTCTTCAGAACTCATAACAACAAAACAAAGAGTGTTATTAAATATTCAAATTATTTTAGCTCAGCCGAAGACTTCACATATTTACCAAGTAATTTTACCATTTTGTCGGCGGCCTTTTCTGACTCCATTAAGACCTCCTTATGATCATGCTTCACAAAAGCCAAGTTGGTAACCAAAGCCACTGCCGCCACTTTTATTCCCAGCCATCTGGCTTGAAGAACCTCTGGTACTGTGCTCATTCCCACCACATCAGCTCCAAGAGTTCTGAGTGCTATTTTGTCCGTAGGCGTTTCAAAATTTGGCCCATGATAATAAGCGTAGCATCCTTGTTGAAATGATAGATGCGTCTTAGCGGCAATTGTGATAAGAATCTGCCTCATCTTTACATCAAACAGTTGGGAAGTATCCAAGAACTGGGGCCCCCGGAGTGGGCTATCGATTGCCAGAAATAGAGTTAATAAATCATTGAGAATCACAAAATCGCCAACTTTGTATTTTGGATTCAAGGCACCAGATGCCGCCGTTACCAGCAGTTGAGACACACCCGCTTCAGCAAACACTCTAATTGGCAGAGTTGCTTGATGAGCTGAAAAACCTTCATACATATGAAGCCGTCCCACCATGGCTGCAACTCGAGTTTGATTAAGTGTAGCAATTACTAACTTTCCTTGATGCCCTGGCACAGTTGCTTTAACACCAAACAGTTGCTGATAATCAATCTCCGTTTCAATGTTTGCATCAGTCAGCAACTCATTCCAGCCCGTGCCCAAAACTAACAACTGTTGAGGAAAGTTGGGGACATTTTTTGATAAAATTTTCGCTGATTGAGATTGAGTGAACATGGTTATTTGTAAGGAAATAATTTAATTATTTTTATAGTTCGGTCAATTTTTTTTGATAATTAATTTTCTGAGTCAAATACCTGTTGTATATGCTGGGCAATTTCTTTCAGCTTCTCCTCTTCCATCTTTGGCCCATCAATAGTGGTAATAAATCCTGGATAATATGGGAAAAATTGTGGTTGTGGTCGATCAATTTGCAAATCTTTTTCTGATTTTGCATGAAACGGATAAAGTTTAACATGAACATGAGGGACCAGTTCTCCCTCAATCACCAAGCCTACTCGACTGACATGAAAAGCATGTTTTAGACCTTGTGCTATTTTGCGAGCTACTTTTAGCAAATTTCGATAATCTTCTTCATCGATTTCAAAAGCATCAGCTCCGATATTTTTTTTGGGAGCAACCACCGTTGCTCCTAGGGTGTTTGGATATGGAGTCAGAAATGCCATATATTGGTCATCTTCCCATATTTTCCAGTTGGGCACTTCATTTTGAGCAATCTTTTCAAAGAGAGTTTTTTCTTGAATCATAGTATCTAGATAATTTCTAATATTTTTATTAATGCATCTCTCCAGACATAATAAAGTTACTTTTTTTAGCCAAAAATTGCACTATAGTTTTCTGACTCAGATTATACTTCATAATCGTATATCTTCATCTTGATTTCTTTTTTCTGAGCCTTATTAATCGTATCTAAGGTCCCTCACTTTGATTGACCCAAAAAGCAATCAGCCTGGCATCATGCTGCCTCAGCTTGGTTAATTATTTGCGAGTTTCTTTGATATTTACTTATTTGATTAATCACCCGCTCTCGCTTATTTTTAATCAGTGAGTCGTGAGCTAAAGTCTTTAAAGCACGCAATTGATCGATCAACTCTTGAGCCTGCAAAGATGTTATTACACCTTCTTCAGCCCTCTTAAAATAGT
>DAOLOF010000105.1:1747-2393 GCA_035416965.1 Candidatus Woesebacteria bacterium | reverse complement strand
TAAGTTCAACATCTTTTTGAATTCGTGCAATAACTCGATCATGAGTCGCTTCTTGTCTGGCTTGACGTCGCTTTTCTGACAAGAACACCCTTCTAACTAGTCTTTCCCACCACCGATGGTGAGCCTGATCAAGTTCTCGCTGAACAGAGTGTTCAAGAGCCCACTGATCATCTGGAGAATAGTAAAATTGAGACGATCCTGGATCTCCTTGTCTTGCCGCTCGACCCATCAGTTGTCGATCATCACGACCTCGACCATGCTCCACACCTATCACATGCAAACCCCCCGCATTTCTGGCCCTTTGAGCATCAGCGAGACATTCATTTTGACATTTCTCAATAATAGTTTCCTTTTCTGATGCCGAAAGTTTTATTCCAGCACTTTCTTTTTCTGCAATTTTGATTTGAGCCGTTAATATCGGATCACCACCAAGCTTAATATCCACTCCTCGTCCAGCTAGTTTTGCCACAATAGTGATCGTTCCTGATCGTCCTGCTTGAGCATATGCCATTCTTTCTTGAGCGTTTAAATCTGCTTCTGTTGATACAACCAATTGAATTTGATTGTAACCAGCACTCTTCAGAGCTTGATAAAGATCACGAGCCTGAGCATTTGAAACTGCATTAATCAAAACTGGCCTTCCCAT
>DAOLOF010000105.1:0-1737 GCA_035416965.1 Candidatus Woesebacteria bacterium | reverse complement strand
CCCATTGATGCGTATTCAATGGCATCACAAACAATTGCTCTTCGTTTTTCTTGTTCGTTTGGATGAACACTATCGGTAAAATCTTGACGAACATAATAGGTTTTGTTATCTGGATCTTGATATTCTGGTCCTTTAATGTCGTCTATTCTCCGAAGAGAAACTTGCCCAGTTGCAATCAGATCCTCAAGCCTAGTAGGAATAGACACCACTGTTTTACCATAGATGCTAGCCATTTCTTTAGAGATTTCTGAAGCAGTTCCTGTTATTCCGCACCATTGCGGAAACCTTTGAATGAATAAGGGCACACTTTGTCGGTTTTGGGTTGCTTGAGGAGTGGGAACATCAATTTGTTCACGAATGTGTAGAACTACTTGGACCCAGTTTTGATATCTTCTGTCTCGACCTGGACGATTGTCTTCGAGCAGTACTACAATTTTTTTCCTTCCGTCGACATCTTCCACAAAATAATTTATGTCTTCAATCAAAAAGTAATGACAGTAAAGAACTGTTTGAGCGTAACCGTAAAGATCGGCTCTCAATTGCTCAAAGAACAACCAATAGTCATTTTTTTGGATTTGGTCATGGAAAACTTCTTGATTTTGATCTTTCTTGGCTTTCAAATACTGAGCCAATTGTTCGTTTAGAGAATCTACATGAAAAGATGCGGGCAAATGCAAGTTGCCAGCCTGTACACACTCGATCAATGTCTCATCGACCAATTCATCTAATTGTGCGATTCCATCTTCTGTAAACTCAGCACTTTGTCTAACTTGATCAATTTCAAATAAAGAATTAATTCTCTCAGGAGATAAAAATAAATTTACAAATAGTTGTTGATATTTTGCCAACGATTTTTCATCAAATGATTGAGAAATTACATCTTTTGATAATTCGACTGAAATTATGTGAGGAACCAAAGCCAACTCAGCCAAAAAAACATCCATTTCATCTATTGCTAAAAATCTGGCAAATAGTTGTTCTTGAAATGGAAATTCTGATGAACCCAAACTTGGTGAAAACTGCTCTCTGGCATAATCAAACAATACCTCAGAGCCAGAAGCATAAATAACGTCGGCTAATTGATATACTTCTTGTTTTGATGCACTAGTAAGAATAGCTTGTCTAGAGTCATCGGCGGCTGAGGGTTGGTATATAAATGTTTTCGTGGCAGGATCGCTTTCTCCGGATACAATCACTCCCACCTTCATTCCAAAAAAAGAAAATAGAGAACCCATGTTCATAGCCCCGTCAATAGCCAAGTAATCATTGGTAGTAAAGAGCATACTTTTGTGAGGAAAAAGAGCCCGATAAAAAAGGACCATAGCTAAAGTCAGCGTTTTCCCTTCTCCAGTTTTCATCTCTCCGATCGCTCCATCATTAGAACCCATAGCTGCCGCAGCCATCAACTGAACATCGCTCATGGTGATTCCTTTTTGACGCCTGATAACCTCAGTGATCAAGGCATATGCTTCAACCATTAGAAGCTCTGATGGTTGAGCTTTCTGACATCTTTTTTTTAGTTTCGAAAACCTTTCTTGGAGATCAGCATCCGAACAATTCATTAATTCTACATCTTGTTTCCTAATCTCCCTTGCAATATCTCGATACTTAATTAGTTCCCCCTCGTCACTCAACAGTTCTTTCATAATTTGTTGGAGTCTTGATCTTTGTCGCTCTGGATATTCTGGTTGAAGTGATTTAAGAGAGCCTGTGCCAGGAGTTGTTTCCAATTGCATA
>DAOLOF010000104.1:0-2485 GCA_035416965.1 Candidatus Woesebacteria bacterium | reverse complement strand
AATTCTACTCAAAAAACTGAGAGAAAATCCGCTCTAAAGTTCACTAGACCCATTATTAATATCAAAGCCACAAAAGGCAAGTAAAACCAACGATCTGCCACCGTCATGTCCAAGGGCACAAACTGTAAATGCAGACCTCCTGCCAGCATTAATAAAATCAATGACAAAAGTGTCCAATAATAAAAGGAATGGGAAATTCCATATCTTTTTTTCGCTTTTTGCCACACCAGCAAGCAAGCTCCCATCACAACCAACACCAATCCCAGTGGTAACCAAAAATCTGTTAGGCTTAGTTGTGTCACCACCCAGTGCTGAGAGATAGCCAAATTTGTTGGCCACACCAAATTGGTCAGATAATAATTTATGATCTTGGGTATCGTGATCACTCTCTCCCAGAGACTAGAGCGAGTAATTGGTGATAAGTTGTGCGCCTGAATACCAATTCCTGCCACCATAAACCGCATAAAGAGATAAAAAAGAATGGTGGAGTTAGCAATCCCCTGAGTGGCTAATCGCCACTCCAAGCGCACCAACTGCGCCATCAGCACTATCCACACAACCATCAGCAATCCAGTTTCTTTGGATAGTAGTGAAAACAACAAGCAAACAGCTGTTAAAACTATGGTTTTGACAGACGGAGCCGTTTTTTGCACTATTAAAACTGCCATTAGGCCAAAACTCATAAATAACACATCTTGTAAGCTTGATAAGTAAATCGCCGTCTCCACATTAAGAGGATGAAGTAAAAAAAGCAGTGACAGCGCTAAAGAAAACCAACTCAAAATATTCAAAGACCAACTTATTTTGCTTTCGAATTTTTTTGCCAAGTCAGTCAACAATACAAAAATCATTAAGCTGTTGAGTAGGTGAAGCATCACTTGCACCGATCTTATCCAAATAGGATTCAAGCCACCAAGAGAAATCACTAGAGCAAACACCATTGGCATCATTGGCTTGTAATAAAGTCCTCCAAGTGTTGATGCTCCCCCTGAATTAAAAGTGCTTCCAACAAATAATTGGGGAATGGAGCGAAGCGAATGAACTGCGCCGTTATTTACAATCTGTTCCTCATCGTCCCAAACAAACTCATTGTTTAAACTGGATCCAAAAACCAGAACAGTGGCAATCAGCATGATAAAAAAAGCACTCCAAAACTTAACTAGACCCAACTTTTTGAGCATGATTATAATATTACTTTATTATTTGATATCTTTTATTTATTATATTTAGGTAAAGATGTTTTAATATCGTAAAGTATGTATATTGATAGATTAAGATAAGGTTATTCAAGCATTAATTTTTTTTCCGATCAGCAAAGAAAACAAACCAGACTCCACTATTAAATCACAATTATCATAAAATTACTTGCTATATCAATTAAAGTGTCTGTTATTTCTTATTAGCAGTCAAACAAGCAGACTGCTAAAATTTGCCCCTTGCCAATTCAGGTTTTGGGCAGACTTTTGTTGGTTCTTAAGTCTGAGTGATACTCCTGATGCACTTGTTTTAACTTAGGATGAGTCACGTGAGTATAAATCTGGGTAGTGGCAATACTTTTGTGACCCAAGAGTTCCTGAACATCGCGAAGACCAGCTCCATTATTAAGCAAATCAGTAGCAAAGCTGTGACGTAAACCATGAGGAGTAATCTTGATTGACAGACGCGCTCTTCGAGCATATTTCTCCACCAACCGCTGAACGCTTCGAGTTGTCAAGCGCATTGAGTTGCCATCATCGGTAATCTCGGCTCGATGACGAGAATAACGAATAAACACCGGTTGCCAATGATCTTTACGTTGTCTTAGATAGCGGCTCAACCAGATGGCCGCTTGATCACTCAAAAAAATCATTCTCACTTTGCGCCCCTTACCGATCACGCTAAACTCTAATCGATCAAAATCAATTTGATCTCGATCCAAACTGACCAGCTCACTCACTCTTAACCCCGTGGCGAATAGTACCTCCAAGATCGCGCGATCCCTCAAACCAATTTCGCTCGAAACCAATGGCTGAGACAAGAGCCTTTCCACATTCTCCAAATTAAGAAACTGCATCGAGGTTGGTTCACCCTTGGGCAAATCAATTTTTTCTGGATGCAACACTTGATAATCATTCTTCACCAGCCACTTAAACCAAGAGCGAATCGCAATCACATGGTAAGCTTGAGTCGATTTTGCAAGAGTATCTCCAGAAGGCGTAGTAAAACGATTAAGATAGACTCGATATTTTCTCAAGAGATCTGCCGAGATCTGATTGAGTTTGCTACAACCTTGTGCCACACACCAGTCACAAAATCGCTGAAGATAATGCCGATAGTTGCGCACGGTAAGAGGGGAGAGGTTTTTTTCAATCTCTAAATGCTCCAAAAAATCAATGGTGAGTAGCTGAAGTTCGTTGGTCATAAATGAATGATCAAACTCATTATATCGAACTCAAACAAAACACACCTCAATTTATCATTGTTCAGCAGAATTCTCGAGGTGATC
>DAOLOF010000103.1:0-2523 GCA_035416965.1 Candidatus Woesebacteria bacterium | reverse complement strand
TGGAAGAGGAAGCTTTGGCAATCATCAGACAATGGGAAAATAAGCACAGGGAAACAAGAAGTTAGCGTTTATTTTAGGTTTGTCATATATTTTTTTTGAGAAGAAAACTTAGCAGAAATATATCCAAATCAATTGAAAAGTGTAAATTTTTTACAAATTTATGAAAATATTATTGGTCAACGGTTCTCATAAGCATGGAAATACAGATACTGCCACAAAAAAATTATTGATGCTCTTCAAGATCACGAAGTTGGAGAGTTCTTCTTAAGAAATATTAAAAAAATATCCTGATGGTTCCGAAATATGTGCTGATGGAGGAATCTGCCCCAATATTAAATGATGAATTTTTAGAAAAGATTGAGCCCACAATTAGGAATTATGATATTTATATTTATATTTATATTATCGCTACCCCTGCGTGGAGCGAGAATGTGACTCCACTGACCAAAATTTTCTGGGACAGAATTGTATTTTGACGCAATGAAGAAAACGCTTATCTTAAAGGTAAAAAACTTGCAATAATCACTCATGGGATGGCTGATGAGCGTTCATGGACGAATGTGATAAATTGGGTGAAAAGTGTTTGTAAGTGGGGAAAATGCACTTATGCAGGCAGTCTCACCTTTAGATCTGGAGGGGAAATTGGCGATTTTTCCCAAAAAAAGCAGATGGGAAAGTTCATAGTCAATCTCATGATTGCCCAGCGCCTCAATATCCTGAACCAGGTAGTTCATAATTTCTATGGTCGAAATGCCTTTGTCCTCAGCGTCGATCAAAGAGCCTTGTACCATATTTCCAGAAGTGACGGATCAAACATTCTTTTATTCTTGTCTAACGCGGTTAATGTATCCACTCAAAAGAGCTAAACCTCCATTTAACTCGCCCTTTTTCCTCCTACCTCTGCCGAAAAGTCACCGCGCATATCATTCGAGTGCAAGATGGTAAATTTTTTTAGATCTTGGTTTTTTGACATAGACGAAGATCAATGATTCTTTGACGAGCATTTTATTCTTGTTTGAGTAATTTTGATGCCACGTCAATGATTCTAATTAGTGAATTACTCTCAGGATGGTCTATAATATCACCCACAGATGCAAAAAGTATTGGCTCAGTTGCTGAAGTTTCGTCATGATCGAAATTGGGAGCGTTTTCATACTCCTCAAGCAATTGTTCACTCGATAGTGCTTGAGTCAGCCGAACTACTGGAAATTTTTCAGTGGAAAAATAGCGATGACTCTCTTTCCGATCAGGAAAAAGAGCATTTGTCTCAGGAAATGGCCGATATTTACAATTGGCTAATTTTGCTCGCACATGATTTGGAAATTGATCTAAATCAAGCGGCTCTCAACAAGATCAAACTGAATATCAAGAAATATCCGCTCCCTCAATGAAGATCGCTCATTTTACCGACAGTTTTTTTTCCAAGAATGGAGTATCCACTTACGTGACTGTTACCGCTATCGAACTGATCAAGCGTGGTCATCAATTGTTGATTGTTGCCCCCAAGTACGATCATTCGTCCAATGAAGAAGAGGCAGAAAAACAATTTAATTGTCAATTTGTCCTTCTACCTTCTGTTGCGGCAATTCCTTATCCAGATTTTAGGATTGCGGCTCCTACTCCTCAATCTTTTTTAAAACTTAAAAAATTCAATCCTGACATTATTCATTTGCACACTCCTGGTCCAGTGGGTTTAGAAGGTTTATTAACCACCAAGGCTCTCAAAACCGTTTTAGTTTCTACTTTTCATACCTATTTCATGGAACCAGAGGGTTTTCAAGTGGTGGGTATCAAAAGAGATAGTGTTGCCTCACCATTGCTTAATCGAGCGCTTTGGCAATTGGCGGCTCATTTTCACAAACCATGTCAGGCAATTATTGCTCCTACTAAGTATGTGGCCAAGGATCTGCATTCACGCTGGTCAAACTCCAGGATTGAAACAATTCCGGGCGGTATTTCGGTTGCTAAATTTGCTCAAACTGATTCGCGCGTCAAATTAAGACGTCAATATCATATTCGCGATGACGAACAAGTCTTGCTCTGGGTGGGTAGATTATCTTACGAAAAAAATCTGGATGTTTTGGTGGAGGCGTGTGCACTTGCTTTGGAAACCAATCAACGAATCAAACTGGTAATGGTTGGTGATGGTCCAGCCAGAAGAAGTCTAGAGTATATGATTAAAGCGTTAGAACTATCTGATCGAGTGGTAATCACTGGCCTTGTTTCTTATCAAACGCTGATGGACGAGAACTTATATGCTTTGGCTGATCTTTTTGTCACTGCCTCAACCTATGATACTCAGGGTCTTTCGATAATTGAAGCTATGGCAGCTGGATTACCTGTTATTGCTCCCAACGTTAAAGCCATGCCAGAATTGGTAAAGGGAAATGGCTTGTTGGTAAAACCTTTTAGTTCCAAAGCAATGGCCTCGGCGATTAATCGACTGCTTGGAAATCACAAACTATATCAGCGGTATGTTAAAAAAGCTCGAGAAAAAGCTCAGCTCTATTCAGTGGAAAAAAG
>DAOLOF010000102.1:0-2574 GCA_035416965.1 Candidatus Woesebacteria bacterium | reverse complement strand
GATGCCGATATCGCAACTAATCTATTGGCAGGCATTCAACATGAAACCAACGACTTTCTTGATCCCCGAGCAAATGCAAAAACATTTGAGAGTATTGCTCGTTTGCTTGAACTTGGTGCCCGTCGGAAAATTGGCGGTTTTAAAGACATAACTACAGAAAAAATAAAGTTTGATATAAATCAGGCACCAATTAAGGCTTTAAATTTACCAGTTTCTTCGAAAAAGAATATCATTATGGCCCACGTGCCACCAACAGAAGAAACCAACGAGCCTCGAGAAGTTCGAGGTTCTTTTTCTTCTGGATCAAGCATCAGCCCGTCAGAGAAAACATCAGGTTCTAAGCCTCGTCATAAAAATACGAGCATTGATAAAAAAGAAATATTGACCCAAAAAATTATTAGACCAGCCGCACTAAGAAGATAGACAGTCAAAAGACGAGTGGTTATTCTGTTTTTGGAAGTTGTTTTGCTTTGTTGTAAAAGTATTGAAAAAAATTATCTTAGATTGAGCTGTTGATTCCCAAAGAGGTTTACAAGCCGCAACTTTGACGCAGACTTTCAAAAGTACCGCCGCTACTTGTGGAATACCGACCAACATCTCTTGTCTCTTCGCAGGCACATTGACAATAACTCTGTCCCTTGCATGCTGGTGACACGTCAGGCGTGCAAGTTGTATCACCCCAATGATAGCCAGCCAGTCGACAGTCTATGTCATATTCCCAAGTCTCTCTATTGGGAGGTAAGTCATCAATAATTTTTTGAGCTGCTGCCTTTCTGGCGCTGAGTGTTTCCGCTGTCCAATCAAGTGCTTCCACAATGTCACACGGGTTAACGTTTCTTCGTATGGGCATGATACTATTTATAACAAAATCGCGATAATCCTCTGGCTGTCCACCGAGTATTTTTGCTTCTAGCTCCATACAAGCCTCAAGTTGCACACAAACTCCTTGTAGTATTTGAAATGGGCCAATAGCTCCACAGGCATTAACAGCGCAATTTGTTTCAAGTTGACCTCTTTGAACGGCTTCCAAAAATGAAGGATTCTCAATCTTGATTAGTCCCCAAAGCATTGTTGGATCTAAATCATACTGGGCCGCCTTATCTAAGACCATCTTGACTAATGCGCATTCAGAGGGGACTACTACCTTCATACCTCGATACATGCATGAGTTGGGGGCCTCACTTCGAGGTGTTTGAGTGTAGTCTCTATCGGGAGAATATTTGTTAGGAGACCCTCCGCACCTACCTAAGAATAAATCTTCTATTCTTTCGCAACTGGTTAGGTATTCGTAAGATTCATTCAACGAGTTCATCTGCGTAACGGCCAACTGGATTTTTCGAATAAAGAATCCCAGCTTGGCGCCTTTAATGGCAAAACCCATTTGTTGTTCATTGTCTAAATAGTTATCTCTAAAAGCGACACCGCCTTTTACACAGGCAATCTTTTTATCTTCTTGATTGCTACCGCTTGGCCAATCTACCACTATTGTTTCACAGAAGGTTTCTTTATTAACGCATTTAGAAGGATCTGTTGGTTTGGGAATATCTAGACACACTTCTGTTTTTTCACAAGGACAAGCGTCAGCGTGCGGATATTCCACCGTCCAGGCTTGAGCATCATACTTTAGTGTAGTGTTTAATATGGGGAGATAACGAGCAATGTCGCCTGTTTTTGGTCCAGTGGTTCCATCTTGATAAGTGACATCGGCTGAGTCAATAAGTTCGTTATTTTCAATTAGTGTTTTTAGAGACTCCGTGCTAAATAAAGACGAGAGCATTGTTTCCACATAACTGAGATTGGTGCCGATTGGCGCAACCAAATGTGCTTTGAGATTTTGTTTTAAATGTTCTCCATCAACATTGTTTTGAATTTTTTCGGCTTCAGCTCTATCAACTTCTAAACCCCAATACCAATTTTCCACTCCAAGCGAGTATGAGTTGAGCATAACATTATAGTGTTCTGCCAAAAAAGCCCGATTTGGGTTAAATTTATAATGAGCGGGAGAGCCAATGTGGGCAGCGTACTCATACGATTCTAGAGGATTTGGATTGTTGGTGTCGTACAAAATTTGTTGCAACTTTTCGTCTGTTAGGGGTTCATTGGCTGATATTGGAGGATTGTCATACTTGTCTGACAAGCATGAATTCTCGTTGGCGTTGATGATATTTACTAAAGCTCTGGTTAGTTCTGTGCCTGCTCCATGGGCTCCATCGCAGGCCGTCGTTCCAGTACAGTTAATGACCAATAGTGCCTGTTCTTCTTCACTGGCTTTTGACTGAGTTTGTTTATCAAACGCAATTCTTAATTTTTCTTCTCTTGAAGTTTTGAGATTATCAGTGAACGATTTAATAACATATTCGGTTTCTTGATTGTCTGGCTGATTACTGATGGTGTCAAAAATATTAGCTGTGATTGTGCCACTATCATAAATAGGGTATGATAAGATGGAATTGGTGGCAAACGTAGGGATCTTAAGAGCAATTACTATTGGAGGATTTTTCCCCTGATAATTGGTGAATTGTTCACAAGCCCTACTGCTAGTTTGGTCATCTCTTTTTCTTAAGAACCAAAATT
>DAOLOF010000101.1:0-2576 GCA_035416965.1 Candidatus Woesebacteria bacterium | reverse complement strand
TACAAGTATATCTTTAAATAAAAATATACATCAAAAAGTATTAAGAATACTAAAAGTGATTAAATTTCAAATTCCCGAAGATAATAAAACAGAGAAAAAAGTTGGACTTGAACTATTTCCGAGTAGAGGGCTAAACGGCTAATTCAAGTTCTTCATTGATCTCGATAAGCCGATTGTACTTGACGACCCGCTCGCCTTGATTGGGCGATCCGAGTTTAACATAGTCGGCTCCCACTCCAACGGCAAAGTCGCTGATAAAAGTGTCATTAGTTTCTCCTGAATGTTCACTGATTACCACTGTCCACTCAGCAGATTTGACTAACTTGATCATCTGTAAAAGCTCACTTATGGTGCCTTTATCGAGTAGTTTACATGACAATGAGTTTGCTTGCTTTTCCTTTATCATTTGGTTTAGCATGTCACGATTTCCTAGTACTATTTCATCTGCAACAATCTTGGTGGTTGCTCCCATTTGTAGAGTAAGAGCCTGCCAGCTTTTTTGATCTTTGTCGATAAAAGGGTCTTCAAGGTAAATGGTTTTATATTTTTCTCTTAAAGTTTTATATAATTCGAACAGCTCTTTGGCCGAATATCGGTCTGGCTTATCGCGCAGACGGTAGTTGTCTTCAGCGGCAATGCCGGCGGCGGAAATATCCAGCCCAAAAAAGAGATCTTGAGCAAAAGTAAAGGGAGTACTTTTTATAGCTTCAAGCATTAACTCAAAGACATCGGCGTTGCTGTTCATGCGAGGCAGTAAGCCTCCAGTGGGACCAGTGCACACTGAGCCTCCTTTTGATTTAATCACTGATTTTATCTTTTCCTTAACACTCGAGGCCATACTCAGAGAGCGAGTAAATGGTGCGTGGCTGGCTGGAATCAGTTCAAATTCTTGAAAATCGAGATTATCATTGCCAAAATCTCCACCAGTAATCAGCGGATAAATACAATTTGGAATTGAAAGTAACTCGGTAAGCTGATACTTTTGTTGGATATAGCGATATAAAGGCAAGCCAACACTCAACGCTCCAGCTTTTAGGACAGCCATTGAAAGAGCCAGTATAGAGTTCGCTCCATAACGAGATTTGTTTACTGTTCCGTCTAAAGAGATCAATAATTTATCGATTTCTCCCTGACTAACAACTGGTTTGCCAATCAACTGTGGCCCAATCTCCTGATTAATTTTCAAAACAGCTTGTTTGACTCCTTGACCATTAAACTCCTGATCATCGTTATCTCTAAGAATAGTAGTCAGTGGATTGTTATAACCATACTCATTGGGAGCGGTTGCAATAACTGAGCGTCCATCTTGTAACCACAAAAGGACCTGAATGGTCGGTAGGCCATGACAGTCTAGAACTTCCCGTGCCTTGATCGCTTTAATGGTTGACATGTTCAATACTAATTATTCAGACTTATTGAGTAAATATTGATTAATTTCCTTGACTAGGTTGGGCTGTGCAATAATGCCGGTGGCCCCAAGAGAAACAGCCAAATCAACCAAACGTTGTTGATACTCAAAGCAGATAAAATAGACCTTTAAATCTGGCTTTTTTTGCTTGACGAGCTTAAGAGCTTTATCCAAATATGGCTCAAGCAGTGTTTCATCAATTGGATATTGATTATAGAGATCAGCAAATGAAGGATCAACTCCATGTAAAAGTGCGTGAATCGAGTTGAGATTGATACAAATGGCTGACAGAGGATGTGATAGGTATTTTTCCAGACAAAGAAGATTTTCCGGGGTATTGAGCTGAAGCCAAATTGGGGGTCGATAAACAGCGCTTGAGAAATGCGATTCCACTAATCGATTGAGTTGCTGGAGCTCTATTACTGACCGGACGAAAGGTAAAACTAGATTGATTGGCTGATCCACTTGGCTATTTGCCTTTTCAAGAATCTTAAGTTCTAACTTGAACAAATTGGGCTTGCTGAGCACTCGCATAGCCCCTCTCAAACCTAAATAAGGATTGGTTTCTATTTGTTCGTAGATCTCTCCTCCCTCCAATTTAATGAGCTGATTGGTGTCTAGGTTGCATGATCGATAAGATAGTGTGGGAGCTTGCTTTGCCAATGAGTAATAGCGATGATAAAGAGTGACTAACTGGTGAGAAGAGTGATCAATAAATGCTTGAGCATCAGTTTTTATCAGTCTTTCCGGATGCAAGCCTCTTTTAATTAAAAAATGCTCTGATCGAATAATTCCGATCCCAGCGGTGAGTTGAGCTGAATGTTGATCGAGCTCACTCTCATCATTGATGGCAAGTAAGAGGTCCAAAGGTTGAGAGTGTTTTTGGGTTGGTTTTGTTGGTTGAATGGTATAAACTTTTCCTGCTGAAGCATCAACTATTATGGGCTGTTGGTCACGAATCGAGTGAGTGGCTTTGGCGACGTTAATCAGACATGGAACTTGAAAATGTCTAAGTTTTGTAAGAAGTTGGTTATTATAAATTCTCTCCTCTAGAATGATCGCACTGCTTTTATAGATTAATCCTTGAAATGATGAGTTAAGTTGTTTAATAACAGCGATATTTCCCGGTTTAAATTTTTTTAACTGGTTTTGATTAGTGATTACCTGA
>DAOLOF010000100.1:0-2582 GCA_035416965.1 Candidatus Woesebacteria bacterium | reverse complement strand
ACTTCTTCAACGGTGAGGAGCGTCTGAGTTTGCACTGCATTGATAGTATCACTCATTCACAATCGTTTACAAGAGTTATATAGTTTTCTCCAAGAACACAGAATATAAGTATGAAACAAAGTTTTTTCCATCAAGATTTTTTGCGTTACGTTGATCTCGTTCTTTTCAACCAGTATTTGCTTTCCAAGAATCTCTCCGAAGTAACTTCCCCAGATAAAAAAGCTAATAATTCGGAACAATTCAGATTTTTATTGTCTGAAAATCCCGCAATGGGTGGTACACCGGACTCGAACCGGCGGCCTTCCCCTCCACAGGGGGACGCTCTAACCAACTGAGCTAGTACCACCATTTTGTTAATCCAAGCTTTCGCTTCTTTTTCCAAAAATCAAACCTGTACGCTGGGCGGGATTCGAACCCGCGACCTACTGCTTAGAAGGCAGTCGCTCTATCCAACTGAGCTACCAGCGCGTATTTTTTTTACTTACTACCAATCGGTTGAAGTATTCTCGTCTCAATATATTTCTCCATCACTCTCGACTCGGTCTCTCGATTATAATATAGAATCACTCAAAATGAAATTTCAGCTCCACTCAAATTTTCAGCCCACTGGTGACCAACCCCAAGCAATTCAAGCCTTGCTTGATGGTTTTAACAGTAATCTTCACCAACAAACACTGCTGGGAGTAACTGGCTCTGGGAAAACCTTTACGGTCGCAAATTTAATTGCGCAAACCCAAAAACCAACTTTAGTGATCGCTCACAACAAAACCCTAGCTGCTCAACTTTATCAGGAGTTGCGTGATTTTTTTCCTCATAATGCTGTCACTTATTTTGTGTCCTATTACGATTATTATCAACCAGAAGCTTACATCCCAAGCACCGACACTTACATAGAAAAAGAAGCTCAAATCAACGACGAAATCGACAAACTGCGTTTGGCCGCCACCACCAATCTCATGACTAGAAATGATGTAATCGTGGTTGCTTCGGTTTCTTGTATCTACAACTTAGGCAATCCAGTGGATTATAGTCAGCATGTTTTTGAGTTGATAGTGGGGGAGATGATTGCCCAAAAAACGTTATTGCTTCAGCTAGCTAATCTCCAGTATCAACTCTCCGATACTGATTTGAGACGAGGTAGTTTTAGAGTAAGGGGCGATAGCCTGCAAGTTTGGCCCGCCTATTGTGACCACGCTCTCAAGATTGATACGCTGGAAAATAAGATTGTCAATATTCAAGAAATTGACCCAATTTCAGGACAAATCATCAACGACAAAACCCAGTGGCAAATTCAGACTAATCATCGTGGTCGTTACATGCTTTACCCCGCTAAACATTATTTAGTGGACGCCAGCCTTCAACAACAAGCTCTGATTAACATTGAGACAGATTTGGAAGCCCAACTGGCGGTCTTAAAGCAGAAGGATAAACCACTTGAAGCTTATCGCTTAAATAAAAAAGTTCACTATGATTTAGAGATGATTCGTGAGTTTGGGTTTGTGAACGGAATTGAAAACTACTCTCGCTATTTCGATGGACGCCATGAAGGCCAACCTCCCTTCACACTTATTGACTACTTTCATGAAAATGTGCGCCGTTTCCACTCCGACACTTTTTTGACAGTCATTGATGAAAGTCACATTAGCTTACCTCAGATTCGAGGCATGTATTTTGGGGATCGCTCACGCAAAGAAACGCTGATCGAGTATGGATTTCGCTTACCATCGGCGCTTGATAATCGCCCTCTAACATTTGAAGAGTTTTTGCATGCCACTCCCTCAAGAATCTATGTCTCAGCCACTCCTGGTGAGTGGGAGCTTAAAGCATGCCAAGGAAGAGTGGTCGAGCAACTGGTTCGACCTACGGGCCTGCTTGATCCAGTTATTCGTCTTAGACCAACTCAAAACCAAATTCAAGATTTAGCCATTGAGATTATGCGCCGCTTTCGTAAAGGTGAGCGTACATTGGTTACCACTTTAACCAAGCGTATGGCAGAAGACTTAACTGAGTATCTCAATGATGAAAAGAGGATGAGAGCTTTACTTTCTACTGCACAAACCACACATATCGATCATTTTGGTGAGTCTCAGTTGCCAATCAGTTCTATGAACGTCGGTCCAATCGACCAGCGTTATTACTCAAAAGCCTTCTGGCAAGATGATGATCAGCAAACTCCAGTTGATTGGACATCTACACCACTGCCGAAGATAGCATATCTCCACAGTGAGGTAGAAACTCTGGATCGATCTGATATTCTCGATGATCTTCGTGCTGGCGAATATGACGTACTGGTTGGTATCAATCTGTTAAGGGAAGGACTTGACTTGCCAGAAGTAAGTTTGGTAGCCATATTGGATGCTGATAAAACCGGCTTCTTAAGATCTGCTACCTCACTAATCCAAACAATGGGAAGGGCGGCGCGCCACCAACAAGGTAAAGTGATTCTTTATGCAGATTTTCTTTCTGAGGCAATGCAAAAAGCAATTTCTGAAACTCAGCGCCGCCGCCAGATTCAACTTCAATATAATCAAGAATATCAGATCACACCCACCTCTATCCAAAAACCCATCCGAGAAAAGCTT
>DAOLOF010000099.1:0-2628 GCA_035416965.1 Candidatus Woesebacteria bacterium | reverse complement strand
GCAAGCACAAAACCAGCAAGAGGACAAACTTTTATTCATTAGCTCATCTACCTTTCATGAGGGCATTATTGGTTTATTGGCAGGCAAGTTAACCGAAAAATATTCAAAGCCAAGTATTGTAGTGGCTAGTGATGGCGAGATTGCCAAAGCATCGGCAAGGAGTGTGGCTGGAGTAGATATCACAGAATTAATTAGAAAAGTCCAATCACAATTATTGAGTGTGGGGGGTCATCAGTTAGCGGCGGGTTTCTCGGCTTACACCTCTCAACTGCCCCAAATTCGTCAAGATCTTCAGCAATTGGCAAGTTTGCACATTAGTCAGGAAGTGTTAACAGCACGGCTTCTTGTGGATGCTGAGATCAAATCTGATTTAATCTCTCCGGCGCTGATTGAACTCCAGCGGGAGTTTGAGCCATATGGACTGGGAAACTCTCAGCCGAGATACGTACTTCGTAATGTTGTTGCTTATAGCGCTCAGACAGTAGGGGCAAATCAACAACATCTGAAATTGGCTCTTCAGATACCTGATAGAGTTGGAATTATCAAAGCAATGGGCTGGCAAATGGGAAATTTACTTTCTCAAATTGATCAAGCTAAGAAGCTAGATATTGCTTTCGAACTCGAAGAAAACCATTGGCGAGATCACACCCAGATACAGTTAATCATTAAAGATTTTCGTCAAGCTGAGTCACTTTCTTTCTAAATCGATGATTTTGTAAAAATCTTAAAACTGCCTGTTTCTACAAATATTGCTCAATCTTCTTTTTAAAGTCATCGATTGGAGCGGCGCCTGCTACTTGATCAAATTTTCCATCGCTGGTGATGATCATGATGTTTGGAGTGCCACTGACACCTGCTTTTCTACCGCCCGCAATATCTTCATCGATCTTTTGGGCATATTGTTTACTAGTGATGCAACTAGATAACTGTGCTGAGTTATAACCAAGTTCTTTGGCGAGAGCGATCAAGCTTTCTTGTTCTAACTTGACTCCGCCTTGTGCGTAGCGATCAAAAAAGGCATTAATATAGTTCCAGAATGCTTGATTGCCGCTAATATTGGCGACACACTCACTAGCTTCGGCCATAACCCGAGACGGACCTGTTTCACTTAAGAGATAATGCCGATAGACCCAAGCGACATCATTGGGATATTCCGCAATTAGTTGTTTAAGAGTGGGATGTACTCGGCTACAAAAACCACAACTAAAATCAGAGTACTCCACTAGCCAGAGTTTAGGATTGGTGGCACCGATTACATGATCTTGAGCAGAGATTGGTGGAGTTTGGTTAATGGTTGAGACTGTTGTGGGAAGTGGTTGAGGGGTGCCACTATTGGCGCCAATAGAGTCAGAGTTGTCTGTTTTATTACGATTTTGCCAGTAAATACCAGACAAAATGCCAGCAAAGTAGATAATGAAAACAAGCAGGATTGCTAAGAAATTAGCATTAAAAAAGTCTAAAGTGGTAAATAGCAAATTCTTTTTAGCCATAATGAAATTGATAATTAATTGATGATCGACTAGGAAATAGATTTATAATTAATCATATAATTGGAAATTATTCAAGATGAGCTTAAAATCAAGATCTTGGACAGCTTACGAAAAAAACCAACTACTTTCACGTGGTTTTTCTCTTTCTCAACTAGAACAGTATGGCAACAAACCTGTTGAGTATATTACTCATCGAGCTGATTTTTATGATCGCGAGTTTGTGGTGGATGAGAGGGTTCTTATTCCCAGAGTTGAGTCTCATGGATTAGTCCAATTAGCTCTCTCATTTTTGCGTTTTCACACCTCTATTCAGCCTCTAAACTGTTTTGAAGTAGGGACTGGTTCTGGTTGTATCGGCTTGAGTATATTTTGCGAATTACCAGATTTCCTTAAAAAACAATTAAATTTATTTATGGGCGATTTAGACCCGGCTTGTTTGGAAGTATCTGCAATTAATCTAAGACGTTTGATTCCGTTACTATTTCAACCCAAGGTAAAACTACTCCAATCGAATCTATTGAGTAATTTTCCACATTGCGCTCCCAATTTGATTGTGGCTAACTTGCCTTATGTTCCCACCGCTTTATTGGAAGTTTTGGATGACTCAGTTAAATACTTTGAGCCAAACTTGGCTTTGGACGGGGGTTCAGATGGACTGGAATTGATTCGAAAATTAATTAAACAAGCGATCACTGTGTTGCTGCCGTCAGGTGTTTTATTGTTAGAAATAGACGAGCGATCCTCAATTTCGAGAAATAGCCTGGAACTTTCTGATCCCAATTGGTTGATAGCAGTATTTGCTGATGAATTTCAAAAACAAAGATATCTAGTGATAAGTCAAGAACAAACTTGTAAAAAAGAGTGGTGGCGCTATCTGGGGGATCTAAATCATTGTGAAAGACCGAATGTTTTAAGAATACTCTAAACAGTTATCCTTGTATTATTCTGGGTGTTAAGGCAAGTCGGTGATCGAAGTTGGCACTTGAGGGTTTAATAATCTATCTCGTCCAATGAGACCAATGCAAACAAGCATGGTAATACTTGCGAGCTACAGATAACCACCCTGGAATGTGGATGACAGCAGAGCGCCACCCAGAATTGGTTCAATGATATCGGAAAAACCATCTAAAGAACTGAC
>DAOLOF010000098.1:0-2640 GCA_035416965.1 Candidatus Woesebacteria bacterium | reverse complement strand
AACCCCTGATACTGAAAAAAACCTAGAAAGAAACTCAAAATAGCCCAATTCTTGCGATAGCCCTTTAAATTTATCATTAAAGCCAAACCCAAAACATAGAACCAAAGGCTAAATAAAGGATCAAAACTCATACGACTAAACTGCCAAAACCAAGGATTACAGATAGCTATCACTAACCCGGCCCAAGCTATTCGACGGTTGCCGGTCAAACCTAGCATCAACCATGAGAAGAGAAGGGGTAAAGACAAACCCATCAGCGTTGGTATGATTCTAGCTCCCAGCAAAACATTGTCGCTCAAAAGATATCCAAAAGACAAAAAAACAGCCGGTAATTCAGCCCACATCACCCCTAGAGGCTCGAGCTTCCATGGCTGCCAACTTTCAGTAAAAGGCGAACCCAACTCGGCTAATGAACGCGCCTCAATCAAATAAACCATCTCGTCAGGAAAAAAACCGACTGGAAATGAAGCCAACTGATGTATTCGAGAAAAAACCAGAAATAGAATTGCCAAGCCTACCAACCAACCCGAACAACCAAACCACCTATTGATAATTGAGCGTGTTTTTTCAATGATCGTCATTTTTATGAATTAATTTTTGGAGTACCCAATGATTTATTTGCTATTCGCTCTGCCTCCGTGTGGTGTTTTCTCCTTTTCTTCCAAAAAAATATCCACAGGCCAATCAATCCTATTAACCCCACCGCCAATCTGATGCCGTACTTTTTCCATCTTGCTAATCCTGTCGTTTCTACTTTGGGCGTTGCTTGCCCAAGATAATCAAGAGAAGAGTTTGATTGATCAAAGAGTGAGCTAACTAGATCCTCCTCTCCCAACACTCGACCAGATTGCCCTTGACCATCCTTGGGTTTGGCTCGAAGCGAATTATCAAATTGAATCTCTGGTTCTTCCGCCAATAAATCATCACCATTCACACCAATAATATTCGTGTCATCGGTGCGTCCCTCAAACCAAATCAGCTCAAACTGAGGTTTACCTATCTGCTTCTTTTTAAAGAAGAGCGTCGCAAACAAACCTTTGCCTTTTTTGTAATTTTCATATTCACTAGTGCCAGAGTAACGAATCTGTCCCTTTACCAACTGGATCTTTGGTTCGTGATAGAGATCATAAAACTCGGTCGGTTCTGCTTGAACAAATACCATATCGTCTGGATCAATCTTTATCAGCAGATCAGTACCCACCGTTTTTTGAAGACCGGTGTCTAGATAAATTTCCACAGGAAAAACTTGATTTTTGCCAATGTTGGAGGGCATGACAGCCCTCAGCTCGGCCGCCAAGATCCGACTGGGCATTGTCAGTCCCAAGCAAACCAATACCAACCAACTGGCTGCCTGTTTGATATATTTAGATGCAATCATGCTCTATATATTATCAACCTCGTTGAAGTATGCATAGAGCAAGCCCACATCAAAAGAGTTCACCTTGCCATCGGCATTAAGATCTGAGACTGGGTAACCGGTACTATTCCAGTTGCCATATACCTGAGACAAATCGCTCGAGTTTATTACTCCATCATTATTGATATCTCCGGGTTTAAGATCGCCAAAATCTACTGGCCCATTGACACCAACCACAACAGTTTGAGCTGATTTGCTCTTAAGATATCCCGGCACCTTGAGCACTAAATCATATAGGTTGCCAAAAGCAAATGTGCCCAAGTTATGAGCTAATACTGTACCCACACCAGATAATATGGGAGTGGTAAAGCTTGAAACCACATTTGGCTGAGCCACTGTGATTGTACCTGTTTTGGATAAATCTATTCCCAAGTAGCCCAAAAGATTAAAGGAAAAATCCAGAGATGCTCCCGAGCCCACCTCTATCGAAAGAGGAGTGGGTTGAGCAGTTAGCAACTCCGTATTAATGTCGTGATAAGAAACAATATTGGTGTCGGTTGTCGCACCGCTTGTCCAGTCAAGGGAAAAAGATCCAGTGCCATTAGCAAGAGCCGAGAAGCTCAGTTTTACTAAATCACCCTTAGCATTGACAGGAGTCCCTTGATTAGCTACTCCAGAAATAGTGATCGTCCCCGTTGAAGGATCCACGCCAAAGCCCTGCTGGACTGGCATTAAGCCCGTCCATTCCATCGATTGATATTCGAATAAAGCAGGATCATACTTCATCACTAAATCCACTCCTGCCACATCATTACCTTGAGTATCCAACTGTACAGTGACAGTTTGCGTGTCATTGGTGGCCCAAAGACTATAAGCTGAGGTAAGTAAAAGAGTGGAGCTGGGCAGAGCTGTCGCCAAAGTGTAATTTGCTCCAGTTAGAGTAGGAGCTGCAAATGGGGTACTCATGGCATCGTTGATATAACTTGAAGAGTTGATTGCCAGTGAGCTTGCTCCTGGAGCGCCCAACACCTTAAAGCGAATACTAGCGAACACTCCAGAGGAGTTGTAAGCACTTCCCATGAAACTACCCTTAATAATTAAAGTACCTGTAGAGTTTCCCAGATCTTGATCAAAGTAATTCCAATATAAATATTTTGGCTCCAAGCTTATTACCTCAAGAGCAGTTTGATCAAAATCCAGATACAAACCCGTCTCCGAGTGATTATTTCCATCAGAATTAATCATGACATCAACCGTAAACTCTTGGCCAACATAATATGTGC
>DAOLOF010000097.1:585-2662 GCA_035416965.1 Candidatus Woesebacteria bacterium | reverse complement strand
ATGCGATCATCAAATCAATTATCAACTGCTTAGCTCTTGCGAGATCTGCAGATCCAACAGCCATCACTACTTCTTGATATTGATTTCCAACCATTCTCTGTTGTTCTTGTGTGAGTTGAGTTGTTTTAATGAAGATAACAGCTTTAATCAAATCCAAGAGATAATGAGCAAGATCAGTTGGATTGGATTGATATTCACTAAGTGAAGGATCGGTCAAAGCAGCTTTATTTGTTTTTAGATATTGGCTTCCTAATCGTCGTACGTGAAAATTTAACAGCTCTCTCGCTTGAAGTAAGTACTGATAGCCCAACGCCAATTCTTGACACATTTGATTAAAAAGAGTCTCAGCTGGAATCTCCTCTGTTGGCCGCCCCACCAGCAAATGAGCTTGTTCTATATTCGCTGCTCTAATCGCAGACACTAAAGTGCGATTTATCAGTCTCTCTTTTATTAGTCCTGATTGAGTAACCATAATTAAATTTAACAAAAGAACATTGTCAAACTGTTCCCCTAAAAACTGACTAACCACTCCAACCAAGCGATCCCAGTGATTAATAAAATAAATATTGGGAAGAGCAGCCGTATATAAATCCAGAGGAATAAAAGGACCTTTCCAAGTTCTTCTCCCAAACCTCTGTCCGGATAATAGGGATTGACGCAACTGGCCAACAACAAGGGAATCAGTAAGCTTTAGAAAATCACCAGCAGGTTTTGCTTGGTTCAGGGCTTCAAGACTTGTATTTTCTGTCAACTTTGCCGGAAAATGTAGATTGATTGCTTCAAGAATTCTTTTGTTTGCAACACCCAACTGATGACCTCGAAGATAAATGGCAAAACGAGTTAATCCTAATAGTTGATGAACAGTTGCGTTCGGAATCAGAGTAGGAAGCAAATCCATTAATAAAACAGCGTATTCTGCTTTTAGAGGAACTGAGGCATTAAAATCAAAAAATTCCCCTTCAGTAACTATTGTTGGTGTTTCGTATTTAGAAGTAACGATCTCTGACATATAGATAGAATGGATATTCTTGTAGAGATTACACTTGGAGGAAACATAATCATTTTCTATCCAGAATCAACTTATCCAATCTTACACTGCCTGATCTTTCATGTATCTCTCGCATACTTTTTTTACCCCACCGACCTGAATTAGCTGACTGTGATTAATATAAATCGCCCGGTCACAAAACTTTTCCACCTGTCCCAATGAGTGAGAGACGATCACAATTGTTACACCCTCCTTTTTAAATTGATCCATTCGTTGAAAACACTTTTGCTGAAAGACAGTATCACCCACAGCTAAGATTTCATCAACGATCAAAATTTCTGGTTCTACATGGACAGCAATGGCAAAAGCTAACCGCATATACATTCCGCTGGAATAATGTTTAACTGGCTGATCGATAAACTCCTCAATTCCGCTAAAATCAATAATGTTTTGCAGTTGCAGATCAAGTTGCTTGTGGCTTAGCCCTAATATTGAACCATTTAAGTAGATGTTTTCTCGACCACTGAGCTCGGGATGCATGCCAGCGCCCAGTTCAATTAAGGGTGAAACACGTCCCTTGACAGTTACTTTTCCGGTAGTGGGCGACATCACATTGGCAATTAACTTAAGAATTGTAGACTTCCCTGAGCCATTTGGCCCAATAATCCCAACCGTCTCGCCTTTATCAATGCTAAAAGAAATGTCATCCAATGCTAAAAAACCGGAATGAGTTTGCTCGCCTTTAATCAGAGCTGGCAAAAACTCTTTAAATGTCTTTTGTGTCTGAAAGGAAAATCGTTTAGAAACTTGATCAAACTGAATAATTGGCATAGTCATATTAAATATTATCAGCAAATATCTTTTCTCTAGATTTAAAGTAGGAAAAACCTAAAAATAACACCACAAGCGAGACAAAAAAAGCAATAATGAAGCTAGCGTAGTTGGGAGGTCCACCCCCCAAAACTGTCTGACGATAAGCATTAATGATCACTGACATTGGATTTAGCTGATAGATGATTTTAAACTTTTGAGGCACCAAATCTACTGGATACATCACTGGAGTCAAATAAAGCCAAAGAGTAATGACTA
>DAOLOF010000097.1:0-575 GCA_035416965.1 Candidatus Woesebacteria bacterium | reverse complement strand
ACAATAAATACTGAATATCACGATAGAGTAAGTTTGCTGCCGCCAAAAACAGGGAAATACCAAGGGTAAACAACTGTTGAATAAAAAAAAGAGGAATAATCCATAAAACATTTATGCCTACTGGTATATGGTAAAAAATCAAATAAAGAATCAAGATTGATGAGGCTAAGAAAAAGTCAATAATTTTGGCGATGATTGTAGAGATGACCAAAATTGAGCGCGGAAAATAGATTTTTGTTATCAAGGAAGAGGATGCAACTAGAGAGCCGCTTGCTGAAACCAAAGAGTTGGAAAATAATGTCCAAGGAAGTAAGGCGGTAAACAAAAATACTGAGTAAGGAATGCTACTAGCGGTGTAGGTAGGAATTCTCATAATTACCGAAAAAGCAAAACTCATGACCAACATCTGAGCAAAAGGATTAAGAATAATCCAAAAGTATCCCAACACTGATTGCTTATAGCGGGCTTTGACCTCTCTTCCTACCATCTGCCATAACAACTCATGCCAACGAGAAATGGCCTTAAATTCTAAAATCAGCGACTTGATCAATGACATATTTTTTTAATAGAAGATA
>DAOLOF010000096.1:0-2675 GCA_035416965.1 Candidatus Woesebacteria bacterium | reverse complement strand
AAACGATTTTTGCCACCAAAAGAGAAATGACTCAAATCTGGACAAAACAGGGCAAGAGAGTTCCTGTAACTCGATGTGTGGTAGGCGATAATATAGTTATTGGTCAGCAACAGGCTGTCTTAAATGATCGTTCCACTGGTGCTTTTGTAACCAAACAAACTCAAATTTTGGAAGTTGGCTACGGTCAAAAGAAACTCAAAAATACTCATCAACCGCTTAGATCGAAAATCGAAAAGAGCGGTTTTTCATATGGAGTTAAGCAAATAAAAGGTTTGAGAATTAATCAGGAAGATAATGAACAAACATTGCCTCAAGTAGGCTCTCTGATTAAGTTAGACCAAGTTTTGGCTGTTGGCGATCAGGTGAAGATAAGCGGTATATCCAAAGGCAGGGGTTTTAGTGGTGCCATCAAAAGACATGGTATGCACGGTACCCAAAGAACCAGAGGTCAGTCTGATAGACAGCGCACTATTGGTTCAATTGGCGGTCAAACACCTGGAAAAGTGTGGAAAGGCCATCATATGCCTGGAAGATTTGGCAACACTCCAGTCACTGTTTTCAATTTAACGGTTGTTCATCTTAATCCAGTGACCAACGAAATCTGGTTGAGCGGTCCAGTACCGGGTCATCTTAACTCAACCCTCCAAATAACCAAAACAGGAGAAGCCAAGAAAATTGAGCTAGATTATGAGGCCTCAGGTTTACAGGCAGTCGTTTTGGCTCAAGAACAAGAATCAGAAGAAATAGTTGAGGCAGCTCAAAAAGACGAACCAGCAGAAAAGGTTGAGCCAGATACTTCTGCTGATGACAAAAATGCTCAAGCCAAAGAAGACGCTCCAGATGTCCAAGACTCAGCTCAATCAGAGGAAACCTTGGTTTCAGCTGAAAAAGATGCATCGGTAACAAGTGAAAAATCAGAATCTGAATCATGAAATTAACCTTAATTAGTACTACCAGTAGTTCCGCCAAAAAATCATTTATGACGGTGAAGGATGAGGTCTTTGATCGACCCAATCCTATCTTGTTCGCCCAAGCCATTCGAATTTACTTGAGCAATCAAAGACAGGGTTCTAGTAAGGTTAAGACTCGAAGTGAGGTGAATCGCACCACCAAAAAAATGTATCGCCAAAAAGGTACGGGCGGAGCTCGTCATGGAGCTAGAGATGCTAACATTTTTGTTGGCGGTGGTGTATCTCATGGTCCAACTGGGTTGGAAAATTGGACAAAGCTTTTAACTAAAAAATTTAGAAAACTATCTTTAGCTGCCGCCCTTACTGCTCAGTCTAGTCACATCTTCGTTAATGATGAGGTAGAGTCATTATCTGGGAAGACTAAAGCCGCAGTTGAGCTATTGACCAACATTGCAACCAAGGCCAAAGATGAGAAGATTCAAGTTGGCAAATCACGTATTTTATTAGTGATGGATCAAGTGCCAGCAACAGTCAGACGTAGTGTCAACAATATTCCCAATGTGACGATTTTATCTGCCCGTTTGGTCAATGCTCTTTCTCTTTCTCGAGCTCATTTGATTATTGCTTCTACTAAAGCTGTGGAGTTATTAGAAACAAGAGTGATTGCTAAATAAAAACAGTTTATGAAAACCAGTTTAATTCGCAAACCATTGATAACGGAGAAAACCCTAAAACTGGCAAACGAACAAAATGTATTTGCTTTTGAGGTTGATGTTGCTGCAACCAAAACTCAGATTGTGGCTGCTATCGAAGACTTGTTTGAGGTCAAGGTACTTCAAATTAATACTGTTGTCAACCCAAGCGATAGGACTCGCTCAGGCAAGAGAAGAACCAAGGGTTTATCACCAGTGACCAAAAAAGCACTAGTAAAATTAAGCGCTGGTCAGACGATCGATCTATTTGATATCAGTGATAGTAAATAATTTGTATGCTTAAACTAAGAAAACCAACATCAGCGGGCGTTCGACACCAAGTTCAGTTGGTCAATGATGAGATCACCAAAGGCATGCCAGAAAAGTCTTTATTACATAAAGGCTATAAAAAGAGACAGGGGCGAGGCTATCAAGGACATATAACGGTCAGACATAGAGGTGGAGGCGCCAAGAAGAAGATGAGAGTGATTGATTTTAAACGCAAAAAACTGAATATTATGGGAATTGTTAAGGCTATCGAATATGATCCAATGAGAGGGGCTAACTTGGCTCTAATTTATTATCCAGACGGAGAAAAAAGATACATCTTGTCTCCTGATGGACTAAAGGTTGGCGATCAAGTACTGGCGGGTGATCAGGCAGAGGTTAGAGTCGGAAATGCTCTTCCTCTATCCAAAATTCCAGTTAGCATGCCAATTCACAATCTTGAACTTCGACCAGGAAAAGGTGGCCAAATTGTAAGAGGAGCTGGCACTGCCGCTAGTATTCAGTCAAAAGATGACAAATTCGCTTTGGTACAATTGCCTTCCAAGGAGCATCGCTTGATAAGTTTAGACTGTTTCGCTACAATCGGCCAGGTTGGGAATAAAGAATGGAAGAATCGCAAAATTGGTAAGGCTGGCACGAACAGGTTAATGGGTATTCGACCAACTGTGCGTGGTACAGCTCAACACCCCGGTTCTCACCCACACGGTGGTGGTGAGGGCAGAAGTGGAGTGGGTCTAAAGTACTCCAAGACTCCTTGGGGTAAGATTGCTTCTCCAGGTAAGAA
>DAOLOF010000095.1:0-2706 GCA_035416965.1 Candidatus Woesebacteria bacterium | reverse complement strand
TTGCCAATTTCTAAAACCATTCAGAAAGAGATGCTGCCTATCTTGAATCGTCCAGTTCTAGATTATATTGTGTCAGATTGCATGACAGCTGGTATCACTCGATTTGTGATGGTTATCAATGAACACAACTATCAACCTTTACATTACTTTCGAGAAAATCTGAGATTAAAACAATATCTAACTGAAAAAGGAAAAGCCGATCTTTATCAACAGGTAACACGTTTTCCAGGTAACTGCGAGTTTATTTTTGTTAAACAAATAGACTCAGATCCCTATGGCACCTCTATTCCGCTGAAGTTAGCTCAATCAGCACTCCAGGATGAGGATGCTTTTCTCTACATAACTGGCGATGATTTTGTCTTTTATCCTGATGCTCATCGATCATTCTTTCTTGAACTAATTAAAACTTTCCAAGAGTCAAATGCACAGGCAGTGATGAGCTGTATTGAAGTTCCTAAACAACAAATTGGTCAGTTTGGCATAATTGAAACACATCGAGCAAATCAGCACTGGGTTCTTGATTCGCTTATAGAAAAACCCGATCCATCAACTAGTACTTCCAACCTGGCTAACATCAGCAAATACGTTTTTACTCATTCCATTCTTGAAATGGTGAATCAACAAACCATTAATCCAACCTCTGGCGAGTTTTACATTACCGATGCTTTGATCCAACTCAATCAACGAAGTCCAGTAGTAGTTCATCAAAGCGATGGCAAATACCTGAATGCTGGCGATCCGGTCAGTTGGCTTAAGGCAAATCTTATCGTTGCAGGAGCAGATCCTCAATTAAAAAACCATCTTCAACAATTCCTGGCTGAGAATTGGTAATCTGAATAATTCAAACAGAATTGTAATAATCAGTAAGTTGCCTTATTTAATTTGATGCATCAACCATTTTTCTGCATCGAGAGCCGCCATCACTCCAAAACCAGCTGCCGTACTGGCTTGTCTAAATCTCAAATCAACTACATCGCCCGCCGCAAAAACACCCGGCACCGAGGTCATACTAGGATAGGGAACTATGTCTTGAGAATTAAGTTGTGATTGAGCAATTTGAATACCCAAAAGCGAAGAGCTTTGGGCAGTACCAATATAACCCTGATCAGTTACTTTCAGGTCTGGTCGCACAATCATAGAAGCAGGTTGATGGCCGATGGCAAAAAATAACCCATCGGCAGGATATTCTTTAGTTGAGTCTTTTGTTTTGATAACGATTGATTTGAGCCTATCTCCGCCATTAATTTTGGTCACTTCGCCGTTCCATATCACTTGAATGTGAGGATGATTGAGCACTCTTTCTTGCATTATTTGACTTGCTCTGAACTCACCACGACGATGTACTATCGTTACCTGATCAGTGAACTTAGTCAAAGCCAATGCATCTTCCATGGCACTGTCCCCACCACCAATTACAAACACTTTTTTTTGATTAAAAAAAGCCGCATCACAAACAGCGCAAGTGCTTACTCCCTTGCCCAGTATATTTTGCTCGCCAGGCAAACCAAGCATCTTTGCTGTCGCCCCAGTGGCAATAATGACAGCCTGGGCTAAATAGTCTGGCTTATAAGACATTAACTGCCGACGAAGTTCCAGATACTTTTCAAACTTCAAACTCGAGAGATTCTCAAGCTCAGTCAAGCCATGAGAAGAGCTCCATAACTTGAATGGAGAATGAGAAAAATCGGCCACCAAAACACTTTGATACTCCACCTTGGCTCCAAATTTTTCAGCTTGAGCTTTAAGTTTCATCATTAACTGGGAACCAATCACTCCCTCAGGAAATCCGGGAAAATTTTCCACTTTGGAGGTATATACCAATTGCCCACCAATTTCACTTCCAGTCATGATTAACGGATCAAGCTTGGCACGCGAGGCATAAATAGCCGCACCGTAACCAGCGGGACCAGATCCAATAATCACTAAAGGAACTTTTCGCATATTTTTGTTTAAATAATCACAAAATACTAAATGGTATCGATGCCGAAAAATATTAAAGAGCTGCCAACGTTTGTTTAATCCAAGATGCGACACCTTCCTTGCCTGAAAAACCATCCTGCTTGCTTAACAACTTAATCTCTCCACCTTGATTATGCAAAATAATCATTGTTGGAATACGCATAACACCATACTCACTTGTAACAATTTTGTTTTGATCAATATTGATTTTACTAATCTGAATTTGACCCGCAAATTCATCTGCCAGCTCCTCAAGAACTGGTCCCAGCATCTGACAAGGACCGCACCAATCTGCATAAAAATCAACCAATACAGGAGTTGTTGCTTTTTTTATTGTTTCTGCAAAATCCTGATCCGATAAATATGTTATTTTGTCTGACATGTGTCTCTTTTTCGTTAGTTAATAATTTTATTGCAAAAAAAGTTTGTTTAATATCTTATCCAAATCGACTGGACGAGCTTGACCACAAGTACATACTCCATTAATCAAAACCGCCTTGCCTACCGAAGACAAAGAGTTTCTGGCTGCCTGAATTTGATTGAGTACCCGCACACAATCTTGATCTGACTCTACCATCTTCATAATACCATTAACCTGCCCAGCAATTCTAGACAGATGATGAAGAAGTTGTTGTTTGTTTTCTAATGATTTTACAGTTTGCTTTTTCATATTCAAGATATTATATACCCCCATAGGGTATGTTTGTCAAGCGGAGAATGACGAAGATCCAGAATAATAGTTGATTT
>DAOLOF010000094.1:0-2719 GCA_035416965.1 Candidatus Woesebacteria bacterium | reverse complement strand
TCAACTTTTTGATGCAAAAATTTTCTTCAAGAATCTGGAAAAAGTCTCACCAATTGTATTGTTTTAGTTGTCAATCTATTAATGATACAATGGCTGGTATTAAGACACAACAAGGGTCTTTATGATATTCCAAAAAATGACAACTGCTTGATAAAAAAGCTGTTTTGCCTAGTCCCTACTTCCCTTTAGAAAAAACGACACCATCGCTTTCCCAATTGTCACGAAGTTGATGATTTTTTTGTGACAACTTTGACCAATCCAGTGCATGTTTTGCCCGTCACCAAAGATCATCAGATTGTTATGATTCAAATGTATAAGCAGGGTGCGGATGAGATTATGCTCCAGTTTTTTGCTAGCCGTTTTAAACCAAACAAACACGAGTTGTATGCCATAGCAACCGCTATGACACTCGAAAAAGAAACAGGAATAAAAGTTCCTGCCTCAAGATTACAGCCTCTGGGATCCCTAATTGAGGAGAGTACCAAATCAACTGCTCAAGTTCATGCTTTCTTTGTCGATCAAGTAGAGTTTAATTCCTCTCAAATGGGTGATAAAAATGAGGAAATTGAGATTATACTCTTATCTCCTAATGACGTTGATCGGTACATTTTAGAGGGAAAATTTGGGACACCGCGGCCATTTCAGTCTGGTACTTAGCTAAACTCAAAAGATTGATCAAGTAGTCAACCGCTTTTACTCAACATTTCAGCAGTTCTTCAGTCAAACTTTGTATTCTTTATTATTATGAGCCAAAAACACGTTGGCGTTGCTCTGATATTAATGTTGCTTTTTGCATCACATTGCAGTGCCCAGGTTCAAATTAATGAAGTCCTGCCTGATCCGACTGAAGGAGAAGAAGCAATTGAATTAATCATTAATTCCTCTTCACAGGATGATGGTCCTTTTCTATTAGCAGGTTGGTCACTCTGGGACGAGCTTAATACTCCATCGCTTCTTCATCAGTTTGAATCTGAGCAGCTGTCTTCAGGCGAGTTTTTAGTGGTCTACTGCCATAACAAGCTAAATAACGGCGGCGACGGTGTGGTGCTGAAAGATAATTGGGGAGAGATTAAAGATCATTTTTCTTATTCGGAAACGCAAAAAGGACTAAGTTACTCCAGAATCAGCCCAAACGAAACATTTTTTGTGATCACCCCATCCACTCTTGGTTTGCCCAATATCAGACCGACTCTTTCTCCTACTCCTACTATGACACATAGTCCCACTTCATCTCCAACTCCATCTATTGCGTTATCATCTCTCGCCCCGTCTCCTAGTCCTACCCCCACTCCTTCCTTACTGCCATTACGTACTCCCACTCCTCAGCCCTCATCTTCTTTTTCTGCTTCAAGCTTCGCAATAATTCAGTCAACCACCACCTTGACTCCCATTCCGAGTGTCTCACCTTCAACCTCGCTTGACAGTCTCAATATAGATCAAGAGTTCATAATCAAGGATATTCGTTCTTTAGAGCAGGAACGCGCCAAATCCTTCTATTTAAAGAACAACTCTCGACAATCTCATACTATTAAACCAACTCTTTTCCCCAATGTTCTGGCATTTACTCAATCAACATTCTCCAGGAGAAAACTACTAAGTGTTATAATTGGAGGGTGGTTTTTTATCATCGCCAGTCGCCTTATTTATGAAAAAGAATCCTCTTATTAATGTGTTGAGAGCTTTTGCTCCAGCAGTTATTTGGGCTGGAATAATTTTCTTTTTTTCAGATCAGGAGGTATTGCCAGGACTATCAATTTCAGCCTTCGATTTTCTCCTCAAAAAATCAGCCCACATTTTCGTCTTTGCAATTCTTTATTTATTGTTGATGAAAGGATTTGGTCAAGTCAGACCTTCGAGTCGTTACTCTTGGTGGCAGGCTCTGCTCATCTGTTTGTTGTATGCTTGTGCGGATGAGATTCATCAAACCATGGTTTCTGGCAGAAACGCCTCGACTATTGATGTGGGTTTTGATATTACAGGAGTCACTCTGGCATTTTTGCGTCATCACCGATACATATAATTAACAAATTTAACCTCATCTACCAATAAAAAGGCAAATTTTTAACACTTGACTTGTTGTATCAAACTAATACACTAATGATTTCAGTTACTATCAATTACTGAATTATCAAGGAATCCTGTATGACCAAATCCGACCTAATCAAGGTGGTTGCAAAAAAAGCTTTTTTGCCAAAAAAAGCAGCTAAACAAGCAGTTGAAGCCTTATTTGACGAGATCTCAAGAGCTTTAAAAAAGGGAGATAAAGTAGTTTTGTCTGGCTTTGGTACCTTTTATGTAAATAAAGTCGATGACAAGGAAGTTGTGCCTTTTGGCCACGACAGCAAAAGACAAGTGGTTAAGTCACACAGAGTTGTTAATTTTCATGTTGGTAAACCTCTGCGCAACAAAGTCTGGTAATCTATTTTCTGAATATCTTTTTGGTTGTAATCACTTAGAAAACTTGGTGAATAGAGGAATTGTTTATTAAACTTTTGGTGAGATTCTTAAACACTCTCTAATTTTTTTCTGAAAAATTTCTATTTTCCTAAAAAATAACACACTCATCACGCTTGACATTCCAGCGCTGTGCGGCAGTCATTATCCAAGATATCAAAGGAAATTGATTAACGCTTGGGAGATTGTCGCTTGCGACGAGCTTTTCCTCCTCGACCAGCTTTACGAGTTTCTTTCATGCGAGGATCTCTCGTTAAAAGATCAT
>DAOLOF010000093.1:0-2756 GCA_035416965.1 Candidatus Woesebacteria bacterium | reverse complement strand
CGTTGAAGGCGATAGTGCAGGTGGGAGTGCCAAACAGGGTCGTGACCGCCATTTTCAGGCTATTTTCCCCTTGCGCGGTAAAATTTTAAACACGGAGCGGGCTCGCCTTGATCGGATCGTGGCTAGTGATGAACTCAAAAATTTAGTGATTGCGCTTGGTTGTGGGATTGGCGATAGTTTTGATGAGACAAAATTACGTTATCATCGCATTATTTTAATGAATGATGCTGATGTTGATGGTGAACATATTACTACTCTGGGACTGACTTTTTTCTTTCGCCATTTACCAGAGGTCATCGAAAAGGGTTATCTGTACGTGGCAATGCCACCTCTTTTTAAAATTACTTTTAACAAAGAGGAGTTTTATGCTTACAGTGAAGAAGAGCGTGAGATGCAGATTAAGAAAATTTTGGCAACAAACCCCAATGCCAAAATTGGCATCCAGCGCTACAAGGGTTTGGGGGAAATGAACCCTGAGCAACTCTGGAGCACTACTATGAATCCAGCGAGTCGCGTGCTGAAAAAAATTGATATCGAAGATGCTAATAAAGCTGACACTACATTTGATGTGTTAATGGGGAGCGAAGTGGCCCCTCGTAAAAAATTTATTCAAAGCCGAGCCAAAATGGCAGAGCTTGATGTATAAAGGAAATTTATGAAAACTTACGTCATCGGTCATCTTAAACCAGATACAGATTCAGTGGTAGCAGCCCTGGCGTTGGCTGAGTTCTATAGACACACTCCCTCTTTCAACCGGCCCAATGCTGAGGCGGTGATTGCTGAACCAATTAATAATGAGACAGCTTTTTTACTCAACAAGTTTGCTGTCGCTAGTCCCAAAATCATTACCGCCAAAGATATTCAGCCAGAAGATCAAATTGTTTTGGTTGATCACAATGAAGCCTATCAACGACTTGTAGGGATTAACGACGAACAAATTGTGGAAATTATTGATCACCATAAACCCAACTTAACATTGAATCAACCGCTTTTTATGACTTTTAAGAGCTGGGGATCATCCTCAACCGTGGTCTATTATTTGTTGAAAGAAAATGACTTTACTCCAGATAAAAAACTCGCCAGTCTGTTGCTGTCGGCTATTTTGTCTGACACCGTTGGTTTTAAATCGAGTACTTGTACTGATCAAGATATTAAAACTGCCCAAAAATTAGCCAAGTTGGCGGGCATTGATGATTTAGAAGCCTTAACTTTAGAAATTTTTAAAGCTAAATCTGATCTGAATCAGTTAAGTTGTCAGCAAATGGTCAAAAATGATTATAAAATTTTTGACTTTGCCGGGAAAAAAGTAATGATTGATCAGCTTGAGACAGTTGAACAAGAACAATTAATTACTGAAAAAAAAGAGTGTTTGCTCGAAGCGATGCAAGAGGTAAAAGAAGAGCTTGGAGTAGCCCTGATTTTTGTGGTAATTTCCGACATTCTCCAGGTCAATAGTAAAATTCTCGTGCTAGGTGACCACGAACAAGCCATTGCCGAATCAGCTTTTGCGACCAAAGTCACCGATCACGTCATTGACATTGGCGCTAAATTATCCAGAAAGAAAGATATTGCTCCAGCCATTGAACGAGCTATAACAAAATAATAATTAAGATATCAAAAGATTAAGTAACATGTCAGAAGAAACCAAGCCAAGCAACACCGAAGAAACCAAAGCCAATATGGGTAACGACGATCCCAGTGCCAAATTTGGCACTACTGAAGAGAGTAAATACGGCACTCTCAAACACACCGATATTGTTGATGAAATGGAAAAATCCTATTTGGATTATGCTATGAGCGTCATTGTTTCCCGCGCTTTACCCGATGTGAGAGATGGTTTAAAACCGGTGCATCGCCGAATTTTGTATTCCATGTATAAATCTGGTATCCATCACAATGGTCCCTACAAAAAATCGGCCAGAATTGTCGGTGACGTGTTAGGTAAATATCATCCCCACGGTGACAGTGCTGTTTATATGGCTCTGGTCCGTTTAGCTCAAGACTTTAACATGCGTTATCCTTTAGTTGATGGTCAAGGTAACTTTGGCTCAATTGATGGGGATAGCCCAGCAGCCATGCGTTACACGGAAGCCAGAAGTGCCAAAATTACTCAAGAATTGTTAGCCGATATCAATAAAGATACGGTTGATTTTGTTGATAACTTTGACGGCTCGCTCAAAGAACCGCTGGTGCTACCAACCCGCCTGCCAAATTTCTTGCTGATGGGCTCGGAAGGAATCGCCGTTGGTATGGCTACCAAAATTCCCCCACATAATTTAACTGAAAGTTGCAATGCGGTAGCAGGTATGGTCAAAAAAGGCAAAGCGATCAGCGATATTCAGATTAATGTGGACGAAAAAAAATTGAACTCAAACTCGGAGTGCATCAATACTTTACTGGACAGCGACCCTCGTCAGTTAGCGGGACACTTTGAAAGTGAGATTACCCACGATGAACTAATGACTTTTATTAAGGGACCAGATTTTCCAACTGCTGGCATTATTTATAATCAAAAAGCCATTAGCGAAGCCTATCGCACTGGTAAGGGGCGAATTATTGTCCGCGGTAAAGCAAGTATTGAAGAAAACAAACGGGGGCAGATGGAAATAGTGATCACTGAGTTGCCTTATCAAGTCAACAAGGCTCGGTTACTGATGAAAATTGCTGATTTGATCCGGGATAAGAAAATTAGTGGTATTAAAAATTTGCGTGATGATTCAGATCGTGCTGGGATGCAGATCACCGTGGAATTGAAA
>DAOLOF010000092.1:0-2760 GCA_035416965.1 Candidatus Woesebacteria bacterium | reverse complement strand
CCTCCGTTTGGGACCCGCTCAAATCCGTTGGGGTAACTTCTTGAGCGTGGTGATCGATTTCGTGGTCGTAGCCGCAGTTGTTTACTTTGGTGTTAAGGGTTTAGGTCTGGAGAAATTAGACAAGAAGAAATAAATTGTCTCAAGTCGATTATTACAACAACAGGCATCTACTGGCTGTTTGATATTCTCTCTTATTCAAGGACTATTATTATTTTCTTCTTGCTTGTTCTACCTTTATCTAAAATAAGTTGACTGGAATTTACATGTAAATAGTTCGCAAGTGCTTTGAGAACTGCTAGATTAGCTTTGTCTTGAACTGCTGACTGAGTTACATACACCCGAAAAACTCCGTTCTCATCTTTTTTCACCTGAGTCAGCTTAGAGTGAGGATGAACAATGGCAACAATTTTCATAAACAGTTAATGTTTTTCAACAGTAGATTGTATCAACAAAAATTTTTTGATCTTTACCAGCTGCTTATGCATATGATTGTACGCAAATGACGTCAATGAATTTGACAACCAATACTAATGAGTTTCTAACACCAAGCTTGATTTGTTTGTCTCATTAAAGTCAATGGTATAATGATCTTGAAGATGCCAAATATTCATACACCAGAAAAAATCAACGATCTGCCTCTTGCGATCATTAAAAATATGATCTCTTTGGCTACTAGCGGTTTTGGCTTGGTGGTCGCCCTAGCTTGGAACGAGCTGATCAAACAATCTGTTGAAAAATACCTCGCTCCACTTTTGGGAGAAAGAGGCGGCATTATTTCTCTGTTTATTTATGCAGTCAGCGTCACCACTTTAGCAGTGCTAGTTTCTATGAAGCTCGCCAAAATTCAAAAAAAACTAGAACGACAATGACAGCACAAACAATACCTTCATTAGTGAAAAATCTCAGTTTAGCCGCTCATTCAAGTTCGCATTTGCTTTCAGACCAAGAAATAGCTCAATTCTATGCCAAAATAAAACTGCCTCAAAAAAATTCCAGAAAAGGTGACAACGGCAAATTGCTAATAATCGGCGGTTCAAAGCTTTTTCATGCCGCTAGCCGTTGGAGTTTGGAAGTAGCATCTCGTTTAGTAGATATGGTTTTCTACTCGTCTGTTCCCTCAAACAATCGTTTGATTGAGAAAGCAAAAAGCGAGTTTAATAACGGAATTGTAATTGGACGAGATCACGTAGAGGATTATCTTCAGGAGGCTGATTGCATTCTGATTGGGCCAGGCATTGAGCGTTTCCCTTTGGATGAAAAATATCACCAGCAATCTCCATCTTATTATCAGAAACACCCCCTCACTAAAAACGAGATCAACAGCAATGGACAGAAACTAACCAACTACTTTCTTGCCAAGTATCCTGATAAAAAATGGGTAATTGATGCAGGAGCATTACAATTGGTTAGTCCTAATTTACTCAATCCTCACTGTATTCTTACGCCCCACAAACAAGAGCTTGCCCTACTTTGTCAACATGCAGGAATAGAACTATCAACTCCAGATAAATTTGTTATCAATCCAAAGTGGTTTAATAATGCCACTATCTTGCTTAAGGGAGAAGAAGATGAAATTTTTCATCAACATCTTCGATATTGCGTAACGGGCGGTAATGCTGGTATGACCAAAGGTGGAACTGGTGATGTTTTGGCTGGCTTGTTGGCTGGTATATACACCACAAACTCAGCACTAGAAAGTACTATTATCGCCAGCAAAACTAATAAGCTGGCTGGAGAAAGTTTATATGCTGAGGTTGGCCCATTTTTTAATGCCAGCGATTTGGCCAAAGAAGTGCCAAAAGTATTGTGGAAGAAGATTGAACTCTCAAAAAAAATCTAGAAAAAGCTTTGCTTTTCCTCAGACTCCAACTTTGACTTTGGCTTTTATGTTAATTCTCGCTTTTGCTCTAGCTCTTACTCAAGCTAATAAGTTCTATTTTGCCAGAAAAACTAGAGAGCAGATCTTGAATTGATTGACGATCAGTCGTGGTAATAATTACTTGTTCTTGGTTAATAAGTTGCATCACTTTCCGCTGATTTTCTTGATCCAGTTCCGAAAAGATATCATCAAGCAATAGCACGGGCTTAACCCCTGTTCTTGCAGACAAAAAAAGCAGTTCAGATTTTTTCAACCAAAGAACTCCCAACCTTTTTTGACCCCTTGAACCATACTCGTTGAGCGCAGTTAATGATGTCGGAGTAAGTTCTAATGCGTTGGGTGCAGATGAGGGATTGAAAGATTTTTTCTGTCCTATTTCACTCCATTCAAACAGCACCTCAAAATCATCTTTGTGAGGACCAATCAGAGTAAAACCAGTAGCAATTTCGGCAGAGTGATGAGATGCCAGTCGAGATTGAGTGATCACGGATGGCAAATATTTGATCTGGAATTGAAGTGACTGGGTGTCTTCGGCATTCATGAATTCGGTTAATTGTCGTCTTTTGAGTTGAATTAGCTCGCCATGCTTGATTAAGCTCATATCCCAAAAAGTCAGTGATCGAGAAGACTGTTCGCCATCTTTAATTTGTGACAGCAGTTTATTGCGCCGGCGCAGAGTTTGTTCATATTGTTTGAGTGCCAAATCGTACTCTCTATCAACCTGCACCAATACATTATCAAGATAGGCACGCCGGCGAGAGGGCGACCCCTCAATTAACCTCATATCTTCAGGCCCAAACGATACTGCTAAAAAATTGCCTAAGAAATCTGCCCTCAGCCGTTTATTCTCGTTAATCGAAAAGTGAAGTTTGTGCGTTCTC
>DAOLOF010000091.1:0-2764 GCA_035416965.1 Candidatus Woesebacteria bacterium | reverse complement strand
GTGGTGTTGTTGGCAAAAAAAAGTGTCTCAATCGCGACTTGGGAAGGCAAAAATTCATCAATCAGTGTTGTTAATTGTTGGGTTAAGTCTTGATAGCGAAGCAACACATCTTGTTGGCGATCGGTTTGAATACAACCTAAATTAACTTGCTCCCAACTATCATTATAGCGAGTGGCGACTGCCCAACCCAAACGATCGTATCCCGGATCAATGCCTAAAATAGTTGTAGAGACAATTTGAGATTGATTCTCCATCTTAATAAATAAAATTAAATACAAGAATCACGACGTTGAAGATTTTGATTAACAACTTCACTTAAGGCGTGGCAAATTGTTTCTGCTGTTTGGTGCCAATTAAATTTTGCTCTTTGAGTTAACATTTTCTGTTGAAAGCGTTTCTTCATCACGTTTGGCATCAGAAATACTTGAGACATAGCATCAGCTATAGATTGGGGCTGATATGGATTGACCAATAAACCTGCGTCACCCACCACTTCTGGCAAACTACTGGTGTTGCTTACTATCGGCAAGGTGCCAAAATGAATTGATTCAAGTGGTGGAATACCAAAACCTTCATAAAATCCCACCAAAAGAGTGGCTAAAGCTGATTGATAAAGTTGAGGTTTGAGACTGTCTTCTATAAATCCTGTCAGAATAATTTTTGAGCACACCTTGGATCGTCTGATTCTATCCAGAATTGGTTCTGCAAGCCAGCCCTGTTTGCCAGCCAAAACAAGCTGAGGTAAAGCATTTAGTTCTTTTTTATTTGAAGCTTGATCATCACAAAATAGCTCATAGGCTGCTACTAGATTGATAATATTTTTTCTTGGTTGAAGCGTCCCCAAATATAAAAAATATGGTTGTTTAATCTGGTGCTCCATGAGAAATTTAACCAATTCTGCCTTGGAAGCAGCATGTTCTGGGAAACTGACGCTGGGATGAGCAACAATTATTGATTGAGGATCTAACGAATAATGCTTAATCACCTCTTGTTTGGTAAAGCTGCTAATAGTAATTACTTTGCTAGCAGACATCACACTATATTTTGTCCAGTTGGTGAGCTGAATTAGGTCTGAGCGTTTAAACTGTTCTGGATAATCCAAGAAGGCCAAATCCATCACTGTAGAAACATAAGGGACACAGCAAAATCGAGGAGCGTAATGACTGGGAGTAAAAAGAACATCGTAATCATATTGATGGGTGTAAAAATGCCACGGAGCAGCGAGTTGAGTCCAAAATCGCCGAGGAGTAATCACCCGATAGTGCCATTTGGCAGTGGCCGGAGGTAAATCAGCGATTGGTTGGTCAGCCAGCAACACAGTCACCTCACATTGTGCAGTTTCTTCAATGATTTGAAAAAACTCCCTAAGTAGGTGAAAGGCGTAGACATTACTGCCTACTCGATTGTTTGTGTTGGCCTCGTTGCCATCGATGGCAAGATGAAATGATGACATAAGCTAATGATTATTGATTAAAATCATTGATGGCTTGTTGATAGACTGAAGTAGTCTGTTTTGCTACTTTTTGCCAACTGAACATTTGCTTGCGAATAATCATACGCTGAAGTCTTTGTTGTTGTTGAACAGAGTTTTCGTTTAGAATGTTTTGAATGGCCTCATTAATATCATCAATTGATTCTGGATTTACTAATTCGGCTGCATTACCGGCTACCTCAATCATGGCTGAAATATCTGAGGTAATAACTGGAGTGCCGTGTTGAAAAGCCTCTAAAATTGGTAAACCAAAACCTTCGTAGAGAGATGGATAAAGAAATATCTCAGCTTCGGCATAAAGAACACTCAACTCTTTGTCACTGACTCTGCCTAAAAAACGCAGTCCTTCATAAGATAAATGCTCGGTTTGATCCCAGCCTTTTTCTCCCGCAATTATTAAATCGATGTCTTTTGAAAGAGGTTGCCAAGCTTGAATTACTCGTTCTAAGTTTTTTCGAGGTTCTCGAACACCCACAAAAAGCAAATAAGGGCGTTTAAGTTTGAGTTTTGCTTTCAGAAACTCATGCTCTTGTTCTGAGATTTGTCGATCTATTTGCTCTATTTCTACAGGCAAAGCCTCAGGTACTACGTGAACCAGCCAGTTGGGATACTCTAGAAGTTCTATGACGTCTTTTTTTGTGGCGTGGCTAACTGCGATGATGTGGGCTTGACGTTTTTTAAGAATAGTCCAGGATCTTTGATGAGCCGATTTTACAGAAGGGTGGGCAGTGTCAGGATACCTCAAAATTGCCAGATCATGGATTGTTGACACAATCGGAATGTTTGTATCGGGTGGTTGGAGCCAGTCCCAACTATGAAACAGATCCAAATTTGCAAATGACGATGTAACTCGATTAAGACCAAACTTCCACAACCAAGCTTGAAGTGTTGGTGGAACGGATTGAATTCGTACTTCGTGTTTGGTGGTTGGTGGGTGAACCAATCCAACTGCCTCATTAAGCAAATACTGTTTTCTAGAAAAAGAGTATCCAAACAGGGAAAGTTGATCAGAAGTGAACTGCTTAAGAGCTCTCACTAAATTAGCTGTATAGCGAGAGACCCCGCGTTGATAAATTAATGAGGTGATATCAATACCGATGTTCATTTCAACTACTCACTATTACTTTTTTATAAATCTACAAATTAACCATGATTCAATCTGGTTCACAGGTTCAGTATAACAGTTTGAACTCAATTGCGGTAGCCAATCAATATATTATTGGGTCTAGTGAACTTTAGCACTAATTAAGTGTTAAAATAGTTTGCTAGGAC
>DAOLOF010000090.1:0-2773 GCA_035416965.1 Candidatus Woesebacteria bacterium | reverse complement strand
GTTTTCGAGATACCTACCGTTGAGATAAATCAAGAATTTTCAAATTCTTTTAAAAAGGGAGAAAAAGTGTCTGAAGAGATTTTTCAGATGATGACATCTCTGGTAACGCAGTTAAAGAAACAGCAACTGACAAAAGCGCAAATTCGCTTGGACCAACAAGGATTTGTCCTAAATATTGGTAGAGAAAAGTATCTAATCGAGTCAAATAATGAGCTTGCAATGACCATAGCGAAAACCAAGGTAATTCACGAGCGTCTTGAGGAAATCATTCAAGGAAAATTTGGGCCTGATCAAAAAATGGAAGTTGATATGCGCTTTGAATTGCCTGTTATTCGTGCTGTAAACTCATAAAGATTGAGCAACTGCAATCTTCTTATTGAGTAATTGGCTCGACAAACATCACAGAGGTTTGATATATTATTTCTAGAGAAAATTAATTCATTTGATTAGCTGTTGAAAATATGAGTAAAGATACCAGCTTAACCGCAATTGATATTGGCAGTGATAAAATTACTACTTTAATTGCAGTTATTGATCAAACTACTTCCCAATTGAGAATAGTTGGAAGTGCTTCGGTGGCTTCTTCGGGAGTAATTAAAAGTGCAATTGTTGATTTAGAATCAGTTTTAAGATGTGTGGAACAGTCACTCAATGCCGCAGAAAGAATGGCTGGCTTTGGAGTGCAGAAGGCTTTTGTTTCCTTGGCTGGCGATCATGTTCGCTCTCAAAACTCAACTGGAGTCGTGGCTGTTGCTAATCCTGATAAAGAAATTGTAGAAACTGATGTGGCTCGTGTGATTGAGGCCACTCGTGCTGTATCATTGCCTCCAGACAGGGAGATTGTCCATGTTATTCCTCGTTATTTTAAGGTTGACTCTCAGGCGGGAATTCGAGACCCAGTTCACATGACTGGTGTTCGGTTAGAGACAGAGGCCCACTTGATTACGGCTTCTTCCTCAGCTTTACGTAATATCTCTAAGTGCCTCAACGATCTAGGTATTGGAGTTGAAGGGTTTGTCTTTTCAGCGTTAGCAGCTGCTGACGTTTGTTTGACAGAAACTGAAAAAGAACTTGGGGTTGTGTTGTGTGATATTGGTGCTGGTACTACTTCTTATGCGGCATATGTTGATGGTGCAATTGCCTATTCAGGCTCTATTCCTATCGGAGCTAGGCACATTACTCAAGATATTGCTCTGGGTTGTCGCATTGATCGAGAGGTTGCTGAACAGATCAAGCTCTATTTATCTCTACGAGGTGTGGAGAGAATCAAACCTTTGCCTGGTGAGTCGAAAAAAGATTTCGTCAGACGTCAAAAAAGCGCCGACACTTTAAACTTAGCAGAGGTAGGATTACCAGACTTAAAAGAAGAACTTTCGAGGATTCAGATTGTGAAAGGAATAATTTATCCGAGAGTACAAGAAATTGTTGGACTTTTAGGAGAGATTCTTGACAAACATCATTTGTTAAAGTTGGTCCCAGCGGGAGTAGTGTTTACCGGAGGAGGGGCTATGACAATCCATCTTAATGAAGTGGCTGAAAGAGTGTTGGGTCTTCCTGCAAGGGTGGGAAAACCACGAGCGGTTGATGGTCTAATTGCTGAGGCAAATCTCACTACTTTAGCCACCTCATTAGGAGTGCTAAATTATGCGAAGTCTCTTGGATCGGGTGATGCAGTAGTTTCGCGCTTTAACCTTATTGAAGCAATTAAAGACCTGCATCTAGATCGAGTTACCACCAAGGGATTGTCAATAATCAAGAAAATATTGCCCTAATTGTTCTGTATAATCGCGTGATAAAATAGGCTAACTTCGATAGTGATATATTTAATGTTAGACTTTGATATAATTAAATAGATATAATAAACTTTAAAAATATGGGATTAGTCAAACCTTCAAACATCACCTTTGCCAAAATTAGAGTTTTGGGTGTCGGAGGAGGCGGAGGAAATGCTGTCAACTCGATGATCGAGTCTAATCAAATTGAGGGTGTTGAGTTCATTTCTGTTAACACCGATGCTCAGGCACTTCTTACTTCCAAAGCTGAAACAAAGATTCAGATTGGCAGTAACTTTACGCGTGGTTTGGGTGCTGGAGCAGATCCAGAGGTGGGCAGAACTGCCGCTGAAGAAAGTCAAGATAAAATCAAGGATCTTCTATTTGATAGTGACATGGTGTTTATTACTGCGGGCATGGGAGGCGGTACAGGTACTGGTGCGGCTCCAGTTATTGCCCAAATTGCCAAGGAGGCTGGGGCTCTAACGGTTGCTGTGGTGACCAAACCCTTTATGTTTGAGGGTGTGCGCCGTATGCAAACTGCAGAAGAAGGAATTGAAATTCTCAAAGATAGCGTAGATACCCTTATTGTTATTCCAAACCAGCGCCTCTTAGAGGTGGTGGACAAAAAGATGACTCTGATTGATGCTTTCAGATTGGCCGACAATGTTTTGGGACAGGGAGTTAAAGGCATCTCCGATCTAATTACGGTGCCAGGCATGATTAATGTTGATTTTGCCGATGTGAAGACCATCATGTTAGACTCTGGAACTGCCCTGATGGGCATTGGTGAAGCTTCAGGAACTGATCGGGCAGTGACAGCCGCCCGCATGGCGATCTCCAGTCCGTTGTTAGAAATCTCGGTTGAAGGTGCTAAGGGCTTGCTCTACAACATCACGGGTGGGTCTAGTATGACCATGACTGAGATTTCTGACGCTTCTTCAATTATTGCTAGTGCCGCCGATCCAGACGCTAACATAATTGAAGAAGCGTCAGAAATC
>DAOLOF010000089.1:855-2827 GCA_035416965.1 Candidatus Woesebacteria bacterium | reverse complement strand
CCTCCTAGTTCCATGATCTTGTCGTAGTCAAAAGCATGACAAGGGTGGCCAAGATCATGAGTAATATAGTTGGTGATATCAATCAAGCTGTTGTGTGTTTGATATCCTGCCTGAATTAGTCTTTTGGCCATCCAATTTGGAGTTGGCTTCTGTTTGACTTGATCTAGGACAACACACAAAATGCGCTGGCAAAGAGCTGGATTATTATTGATGGTAGGCAAGGGTAAAGCTTCTGTCTCCAACTTTTCAACTTCTACTTTTTTAAGCTCTTTGAGTTTAGCTGGTTGTTGATATTGGGTCAGAATAACGGCTGCTTCTCTTGCTACCCCTCTTACACTGAGCGCATCTGGGCGATTGGTGGTAATCTCGATGTCGTAGACTTGGTCGCCTTCTATCTCCACAATTCTTTCAACACTGGGGCCAGATAAGGAGAGTAATTCTTGAATTTTGGCCGGTTTCGCCTTGGTGTGCAGATGTTCTAAGAGCCATTTGTGAGGAATGAGTATGTTCATGATGGTGGATTATTTAATGATGATGAGTGCAAAAATGATAACAGTTAAAATTGAGATAAAAAATCTAGACGAGAGCTATAGAGCAAACGAATATCATCAATGTTTAATCCCTTTTTAAGAGTGTATGTTCTTTCGATGCCCCAGCCAAAAGCAAAGCCTGTATACTTATTTGGATCAATACCGCCTGCTTTCAAGACGTTAGGATGAACCATTCCCGCTCCGCCCACCTCGTGCCAGCCTGATTTGCAGAATCGACAGCGAGTGGTTTTGTCTGACGAATGTTCTTCTTGAATTAATCCCGTTCCATGACAAAGGTGACAGCTAAAGTCTACCTCAAAAGAAGGCTCGGTAAACTTAAAATGAAATGGTCTGATTCGACTCTTGGCTTCTTTGCCATAGAATTCTTTGGCAAAATAGTCGATAGTACCCTTAAGATGCTGAATGCTGATACCCCTGTCAATGACTAAGCCTTCAAATTGATGAAACATTTGAGTGTGGGTAATATCTTGTTGGCGGCGATAGTTTCGAGCAATATTTATCATTCTAATAGGAGGCTTACCCACTCTTTCCATTTCTCTGACTTGGCCATTGGAAGTGTGAGGTGTTAACACCAATTTTCCCTTTTTGGGATCGGCTGGTTGGTCAACAAAAAAAGTTTCCCACTCATCTCGAGCTGGGTGATCTAGAGGCATATTGAGACTGCTAAAAGCATACCAATCCCAATCAACTTCAGGATAGCGGACTCTGGTAAAACCTATTCTTTCAAAGATGTGAGTAATCTCATCAATTGCTTGAGAAATGGGATGAACATGACCAACGGCTGGTTTTATGCCAGGCATGGTGAGGTCGAGCTGTTGAGTTTGGCGATGGCTATCGGTTTCGGCTTGGCTGAGTTCTTCCAAATATGTCAGAATAGTTTCTTTCAGATGATTGAGTACCTTACCAGCCAGAGGTAATTCTGTTGATTTCAGTGTTGCCAATTGATTGGCTAAATTTGCAATTACTCCTTGTTTGCCTAAAAACTGCTGGCGAATTTCTTCCTGATTGAGAGTTAACTGCTTGAGTTGTTTTTTGACTCGATCAGCTTCATCAAGAAACGACTGAAGAGTTGGTGATGGTTTGGAATCTGAAAATTGGATCATAGCTTTATTTTATCATTGTCTGAAATATGTAGTCTGTCTGAAATATGTAGTCTGGAAAATTAATAACGCTTTTTAATAAAAACCCCGCTCTTTGGCGGGGTGTTGATTTTGAAAAATAAAGATTGCCTACCGCCATTATTTTATTGCGTTGGTAAAAAAGAAAGCAGTAAATAAATAAATGTGTTGCACGATTTTTTCTATTTTGTTTTATTGGCTTGGGCGACTATCTCTTTGAAAGCGTCAAGATCATTAACAACTAAGTCATCCAACATCTTACGATTTAGCTCAATTTTATTTCGAGTTAGGCCGGCCATTAAT
>DAOLOF010000089.1:0-845 GCA_035416965.1 Candidatus Woesebacteria bacterium | reverse complement strand
AATCGAGAGTAGTTTAATTTTGATTCAATAGCGATTAAGCCAGCATTGATACGAATAATCCACATTTTTCGAAAATCATTTTTTCGATTTTTCCGACCTGCAAAAGCATATTGACCAGCATGAAGTACTGCCTCATGAGCACGTTTAAAAAGTCGTGAGTTGGCTCCTCTAAAACCTTTGGCCAATTTTAAAATCTTATTATGCTTTTGTCTTCTGACTGTACCTGTTTTTGTTCTTGACATGAGTGATTCCTTTCAGTTTTGTGCTTGTGATGCTCAAAATGCCAGAGAAAAGACTGGCAATAGTTATAGATTGGTAATTATGCTCTTCCAATCATTCTCATAATTTTTTTTGCTATCTTACCTTTCATTTGGGTATAAACACCATAGGCTCTGATTGCCTTTTTGCTTTTATTGCGTCTGCGGTGACGGGCATTTTGTGAACGACGCAGAACCTTGCCAGTACTTGTAATTTTAAAACGAGCTAAGGCGCCTTTTCGAGTTTTTTGTTTGACTTTTTGCATAGCAGTAATAATAAATGGCTTATGATCTCAGCCTGATAATTTCATAAATTCCAATTAAACAGGGGTGGCTTGAGCGATTAGTTTTCTGCCGATAATTTTTGGCTCAATTTCAAGTTTGCCTAGTCCCTGCTCTGTGATCAAGGTAGTGACTTGACTAAAGAGCTCGTAGGCAAACTCCTTTTTGGATATCTGTCTACCTTTAAACTCTAAGCTCAATCTCACCTTGTTGCCAGCCTCCAAAAACTTAATTACCCTCTTCTTTCTTAATTCTACATCGCTTTCCCCCATGAACATCTTAAAACGAACCTCTTTGATCTCTTGA
>DAOLOF010000088.1:0-2856 GCA_035416965.1 Candidatus Woesebacteria bacterium | reverse complement strand
TCCTGCCGGTAGTGTGGTTATTTGCGCTTTACTATTTGATTGAAAAAAAGCATTTTCAACTCTCAAAACTATCTTGGAAAGCACTCAAAAAAAGCATTTTTGATTTTTGGCAAAAGAGAAATCCGAGCTCGATTTCTATCATGATGATTGGATTGGCAACTGGATGCCTGTTTTTTGTCTATGTGGGGTGGTTGCTGCCCAGACAGGGAGCGATGGCTCGTTTGACAAATACCATCTGGAGCGATCAGGAGTATCTGGACGGAATCAGTTTGGAGGTAAATACTCAGCGCCGTCTGTCATTTGACCAATCAATTATGACGCGATTGTTTGCCAACAAAGCCATAATTCACTTGAAAAAAATTGCAGATTCATATCTACGGGTCTTCAATTTACAGAACGTATTTATGTTTGGGGAGCCAGAATACAGCCTCTTTGCCGCTTTTTCTCATGGTTTCTTTTTGTTGATTGACCTGCCAATGCTCATTTATGGATTGGCCATACTTTTGACTGATAAGCGATTGAAACTATTAAAGTACTTATTGCTCAGTTTGTTGACAGTAGCTCCCCTACCCGCCTTAATAAATACAACTAGTGATTGGCTTGTTTTTCGTTCTGCTTTTTTATATCTGGTAATACTAATGATTGATGCTGTTGGTTGGGGCCAATTATTAGAACAACGCTCGTTAGTGACAAAAATTATGCTGCTACTGCTGGCAGCCAATGTGGCTGATTTTGCTTTTCACTATAATTTCCGATATCCTCTCTATTCAGCAAATGGAGTCCGCTTTCAGGAAAGAGTCTTGAGCAATTATTTAGCTCGAACACCAACCGATAGACCAGTGGTGGTTTTTCATCCTGATCCGTCACAATTTATCAAGTATTTATACTTATTTAAGAAGGAGATTACTCAAGCTGATTTAGCGCTCTTAAGAACTCAGCTAGTCGATCATCCCAAGGAGATTGAGTTGGGGCACATTCAAGTTCGGTCAAGTTGTCTGGACTCAAGTTTATATAATCCTTCAATACAGACATTAATTCTAAGTCCTGACATCAAAGAGTGTGAACTTGATGATAGCGATCAAGTTGATTTGGCAACGAATGATTTACTAGTCAAGCCACTTGATTTTAAAAAAGGTCTCTCGATTGCTTCGTTGGTGGATAGCGGTGAACAGTATTTTATTCTAGGTGATCAAGTCTGTTCGTCTTTTCAACCGGCTAAGTTTATGCACATACAGTCACTTAATCTTACTCATGTGGAGATTCTTTCTGATCAACAGTTTTGTGAAAACTGGATTTTGGACTTATCAGATTTAAGAGGAGATTAGTTTTATCAATCAAAACCTTTCAACTTAAATTATTGCTCCTGATGGCAATAAAGATGCGGTTCTGTTAGAGGATTTTTGTAATAAGTTTACCTTTCTCAAGAAGTTCGCTATACTATGGCGATAGGTTATCAAGTTATATACGCAAGATGCAAACATCATCGGTTCGTACTCTTTCTCCTTCAACAATTAAATCAATTCTTTTTGTTTCACTTCTGTTTGTTTCAATTTATTTGCCTTCGCTTATTCATCAGCAGGTAATTGCCGGTTCGCTGGTCAATGCGTCTTTATTGTTAGCAACTGCTTTTTTAGGGAGCTCATCAGCTATTGCAATCGGCTTAATTCCGAGCGTGGTGGCTTTGTCTAGAGGTTTATTGCCGCTAGTTTTGGCTCCGATGGTTCCCTTTATTATGTTAGCAAATATGATCTATGTTTTAGTTTACGATCGCATGAGCGCAAAAGGTCACTGGTTGGCTAGCTTGTTGGCGGCATTTTCCAAGTTTGGTTGGTTGCAGTTATCAAGTTATTTTGTGTTATCACTTTTTTTACCCAATCCAGTGTGGGCTTCAGCCAAGATTATGATGAGTTGGCCTCAACTGTTAACAGCTTTGGTGGGGAGTGTGATTGCAGGCATTATCTTGAACAAAAATCTTCAGCAAAAATCAGAACAATAAATATTTTCGTTTTCTGAAGAGCTTATTTACCATCAATTTTATCAATCACTGGTAATTTACTATGACAGTAAAAATCCGAGTAGATCGTTTATCAATTGAAGCCAATGAGGGACAAACTCTGGATGAGGTATTAAAACAGAACAATATTGAGTTGCCCGATCTTGCTTACTCTCTAAAGTCTGGAGTAGTGATTCACACTGACTTAGTTGAAGATGCTGCTCAAAAAATGGTGAAAAGGGCTCATGAGATTGAGGTTGTAGATCGGTTGCGAGTAAATCTTCATTCGGGATTAGCTAGACAACAACGAAGAGAAGCTTATCGTATTATTAAATCAGACTGTTGTCAGTTTCAGCACCAAGATGTAAAAGAAAAATGTGCTCTCTGTCAGCAGCTAGACGAGTTATTGGCTCATGATGTGAAGTTGCTTGATGGCAAGGAACCACTGCCTGTTCATCAAATGGCACAAGCGGCAGAACTAGATGCAACGGTTTGTATTGGCTGCAATAAATGTGTTGAGGCTTGTGGACGAGTGGGTATCAACTTCCTTAGTTTGCATGGTGAAACGAGACCTCAACATGTTGAAGCCAGTCAAGATCCCAAAGCGGACTGCATTTATTGTGGTCAGTGTACGGTAAACTGCCCAGTAAAATCAGCTCGTGAGCAGTCTCAGATTCAGCAAGTTGAGGCTTTGTTGGCTGACCCCAGTTTGGTTACGATTGTTCAAATGGCTCCTTCAGTCAGAGCCAGCATTGGAGAAGAGTTTGGGGCTGAGGTAGGTGTAAATCTGGAGAAAAAAATGTACACTGCTTTTCGTCAGCTTGGATTTAAACACGTCTTTGATGTCAATATGGGGGCCGATA
>DAOLOF010000087.1:0-2915 GCA_035416965.1 Candidatus Woesebacteria bacterium | reverse complement strand
CAAAGCTTTGAGTATCAACTAAATTTGGCTAATAAATCTCAGTTGGATCAATCTCAACTGCAGCTGAAGTGTCGATTTCTCTTGGAACCAGATATTTCCTTTACCCCCCAACTCACAATTAGGGGACTTGATCCGCTGAAACTCGAACAATTCCCTCGAGAAAGACTGGAACTATTAATCTTCCAACTTGGTTTGGCTGAGCTACCTAGTTACTGGAAATGTGCCTGTCCAAGTGTAATCAGAATAGAGGCGTCAGCCCTGGATGATCGCCAGGTGTTTTTTTGGAAAGAAGTGTTGAGGAGGGGGCTGGGCGAGTTTTTTTACACCAATCAGCTTGATCCAGCTCTCCCTGAGTCAGTTAAGATAGAAGTAAATAGCCCTCAGCGCCCAGCCCACTTGCCTTCAATATTTTCAAACTGGTTTGATCTCCCCTACTTGGTACCGGTGGGCGGCGGCAAGGACTCTGGACTGACTCTTGCCCTGTTAGACCGCCATCAAGCTACATATCACACTCTAGTGCTGGAACCGGCTTCGCCTGCCGCCGCCCTTCTCGCCCAGCGTTCATCAGCTTCAGGACAGATTGTGGCCAAACGCATTATTGATCCAACCCTCCTTAAACTTAATCAGCAAGGCTACCTTAACGGTCATACTCCTTTTAGTGCTTATTTAGCCTTTTTATCAACCCTAATTGCCCAAATTGGTGGTTATCAGCAAATTCTGGTTGCCAACGAAAGCTCAGCCAATCAAGCCAATCTCTACTATCAGAATCAACCAATTAACCATCAGTGGTCAAAAAGTTTTGCTTTTGAAAAAATGTTTCGCGAATACTCTGCTCTCTTTTTGGACAGCCATACCAGACAAGCCGAGTATCTCTCTCTTCTTCGACCGCTAAATGAGCTCCAAATATCAGCTCGTTTTGCCAAACTGACTGACAAACTTTCTCTTTTCCGCAGCTGCAATCGAAATCAAAAAGAAAATCGCTGGTGTCATCACTGTCCCAAGTGTGCGTTCGTTTATGCCATGCTGGCGCCCTTTGTTTCTCCAACTATTCTTGCCTCTCAAGTATTCAATCATGACCTTTGGTCAAAGCCCAACCTATACCCTTTCTTCCAAGCGTTAGCTGATCCGTCGATTGATAAACCTCTTGATTGTGTCGGTACCGATTTGGAAGTGAGAGTTGCGCTGGCATTAACGATTAGTACCTATCGTCAAAACCGCATACCTTTACCTGTTGTTCTGGCCAAACTTGCCAACTGGCTGGAAACTCACTACTCCATGGATAAATTATTGTTAAACGCCCAAGAGCTTTTATCATCCTGGAACGACGAACATTTCTTGGATGATTCACTCGAAGCACTTATCCGTCAGGAGTAATTATTTGACAATCTGTCTTGTTAATCAAAAAAATCCACCGATCACAATATGACAACATCATCTTTTGCCCATCAAGTCACCACAATCTCTACTCTTGACTCTCTCCATTCCTCCAGGGTTATCATTTTAGGCTTGGGTCGGGAAGGATTATCGAGTTATCATTTCTTGAGGTCAAGATGGCCCTCTCTACCCCTCATCCTTGCCGACCAACTTAACTTTTCAGATCTACCAGCCAGCCTTCAAGCCGAACTCTCTCAAGATCAATTTTTGACTCTTCAATTGGGGTCACAATACCTCGCGATCCTCACCTCTCTTGATGAAACCGCTTTAATTATCAAAACACCAGGTTTACCAGCTTCGTTGTCTCAAGTTCAACAAGCTTTGGCACAAGGCGCCAGGCTCTCCTCCAATCTTCAGCTTTTTTTGGAGTTAATTGCTGAACAAAAAAAGAACAAACCAATATCGGCTGATTTGCCTAATCTTCAGTTGCCAATTGTCATTGGAGTAACCGGCACTAAGGGTAAAAGCACCACCTCCAGTCTAATTCATCATATACTGAGCGCTCAAGGGAAAAAAAGTATTCTGGTGGGCAATATTGGCGAGCCAGCCTTGTCCTACGCCGACAAGATTGGTCAGATGGAAGTAATCGTGATTGAGATGTCCTCACATCAGCTTGCCCAGCTTACCATCAGTCCAGATATTAGCGTGATACAAGCTATTACCAGTGAGCATTTGGATTACTACCGCTCCGTTAAGGAGTATATTCAAGCCAAAGAAGCTATCACAAAATATCAAAACATTAAGCAATATGTAATATATAGTCCGATCGAGTCTAATTCAGCAAAAATCGCAGCTCTTTCGCCTGGTATCAAGCTTCAATTTGCCATAGAACCTGAATCTCATCAGCTCTCAAATGATATACAAGTTTATCTTAAAGATCATTATTTAATGTTTAGAGATGGTTCGATGGAGAAGCCAATTGTACGCCGCGATCAGTTGTCTCTTTTGGGTTTTCATAACCTCAAAAACATTGCTCCAAGCATTATTATTGGTCAGCTGTTTGGTTTGACGGATAAGCAGATAGCTCAAAGCCTTGCTTCTTTTACACCTCTTCCCCATCGTTTAGAAAAAGTTGACGAGATCAATCAAGTTTTATATGTTAATGACTCGATGGCGACCATGCCAGATGCCTCAATTTCCGCTTTAACTTGTTTTGGCGATCGTCCAATCATCTTATTAGCGGGAGGACATGAGCGTCAGCAAGACTTTGCTCCTTTGGCCAAACAGATTCTAAAAAGCCGTGTCAAAGCAATTGCTTTGTTTCCCGCCAACGGCCAACGCTTGTGGGAAGAAATTTCCAAACTGTTTTCAATCGATCATTCAGTCCCGATAGCTCATCAAATAGTAAACTCTATGTCTGCCGCTTTTGCTTTTGTCAATCAATATGTTCAACCAGGGGATGTCGTGCTGCTTTCTCCTGGAGCCGCCAGCTTTGGTGTCTTCAAAGACTATGCGGATCGCGGAGAACAGTTTCGACGGCA
>DAOLOF010000086.1:0-2960 GCA_035416965.1 Candidatus Woesebacteria bacterium | reverse complement strand
TTGATGGCTACCTGATTCATAGCTTTTTCTTGTTCTCCAATCACGATTACCCAAGGTATCTGTTGAGAATGGGCATACTTGTATTGCTTGCTTAGAGAGACAGGTTCAAGAAAGACAGTTGTGGCAATATTTGCATTTCTTAAAACCGTGGCTAACTGGAGAGATTCTTGAATAAAGTCTGGTGAAAAAACTGCTACCATTATTTCGCTAGAGGTTAAAGCGGCAGGTACTAACCCCAGCTCTGTGGCTGCTTCTAGAGTGCGATCAAAACCAATGCCAACACCCACCGCAGGGATGGAAACTCCGCACAGTTGGTTGATTAATTGATCATAGCGACCTCCGCCACCACACGAACCAGCTTTATACTGAGGAAGAATTATTTCAAAAATCAAGCCAGTGTAATAGTCTAGACCCCTGGCTAGGGTTGGAGAAAAAATTAGGCTCGAGTTTGGAACGCCCAACCATTGTGCTTGATCGATGATGGCAGACAATTCAAGACTTGGACTGAGCTTATTTATAACCACAAAAAGTGATTCAACTTGCTCAACAGCCAATCCTTTGTTAATTAACTCCTCTTTAACTTGTTCTGGTGTTTGCTTGTCGAGTTTATCAAGAGATTGGATAATTCCAAACGCATCGAGAAGGGGAGAGGTAAAAGGCTTGATGGCTTCAAACAGGGGGGCTCTATCATTTAGGAGAAACTGAGTTTCTTTAAAACCAAGATTAAGAAAGGCTTGATAAGTGCAAGCCAAAATCTCGGCGTCGGCTAAGCTTGAGAATGAACCAAAGATATCAAGATCACACTGAGTAAATTCTCGATAGCGGCCCATCTGCGGTTTATCGGCTCGAAATACATTTTGTATCTGATAACGACGAAAATATTTGGGAAGTAGGTGCTGATATTGAGCTAACACTCTTGAAGTGGGGACCGTCTGATCGTAGCGCAAACCCACCTCTCTGTTGCCTCGATCGGTAAAGGTGTAGACTAATTTGTCAGCCTCACGACCATACTTTTTCAACAGCAACTCGGCATATTCTAGGGTGGGGGTTTCGAGAGGTTCAAACCCATACTGTACAAAAACTTCTACTAATTTTTTTTGAACAAAATCTCGTGCTTTTTTTTGTGCAGGCAAGAAGTCGCGAAAACCTTTGGGGGTCTGCAAATTTGATTTATTCATAATTTTGATCTAGATAATTGTCTTGGTTATTATAAACCAAGTTGCTGTCAAAATATGTGTGAGAGTTGATCGAGTTGCCAATTCTAGTTTCCGTCTTAATGTTCTATGATAGAATTCAGTTTGCTTGACAGTTAGTGACTTGATTTGGGCTTGTAGCTCAGTTGGTAGAGCGCTGCTATCGCACAGCAGAGGTCAGGGGTTCGATTCCCCTCAAGTCCACAGTGAGATTTTATGAAGCTCATTTGAGGGGCATTTACTGTGTTGCCTTTGGCATAATAAGCCACAGTATTTTGTCAGCTTAATCATTTAGTGAGAGAGCAAAAAAGAATTTATTCAAGACCGGCTAATGACTTAACCAGTAAAGCAGAAGTGATACTTTTTTGAGTGTTACTGCTTGTTTCTGAGACTCCAGCAACAATTAACTGCATGTCTTCAAATAGATCGGTTGGTTTGATGGCTTGGTCTTCTGAATCGAGAAGAACAGTATCTTTGGAGATCTCAAACTCCTGCGACTGATTTTGATATCTAGAGTTGAGTGTAAGCGAGTTTTTAGTGAAAGAAGTGAGAGAACCGATGACGACAACTTGGTTCTTTGGTAAAAGTTGTTTAGCGGTAACAATTATCTTGATTGCAGTAAAATTGTCTCCAGTTTGTATGCCCAGGGCAATAATTTGATTATCAATTTCAATCTCAGCGGCCTTAATTGATTTACTACCTTTTACCAGTTCAGTATCACTAGTAATAGGGACAATTACTGAGCCTTTGAGAGTTTGGATCGTAATGGTCGACTCTGATACTCGTTCGACCTTACCAACAACACCTCTTGTAGTGTAACTTTTTTCTCCAATTACCGAACCGTTTTTACTTTCTTTTTCTTCGACAACTTTTTCAATTCTTTCTTTGAGAGACTGGGTGGCGGCAGAAGTAGCATTGGGCGAGGTGCTTGGACTGGCGGTTTCTGATTCGCTTTCTTCAAGCGCGTATAAAGTCGAGGCTGGCTGAAAGGCAAAAAACCAGAGTTTGAGAGATAAAGTTGTAGCCAAGCAACAAAAGAGTAGTGATAAAAATTGCAAACGTGATTTCATGATCATGGGATGTAGATTTGTCATTCTGATTAACTATTCATCATTGGCGCTTAACGTGCCACTTTCGGTAGCTTGTCCTTGAGTTATTTCTTGATCATATACCACAACACTGCGACGCAAGGTAAATACTTGGCCATCTTCTTCAATGCTATGAACAGAGATGATGTTCGCCAGAGGTTCCAACTTTACTTCCTTGGAAAAATGACCTATTTCATCAGCTTGAGTAATTACCGGATCATTATTGGTGTAGATTACCACAAATGCGTTGGGAGTGGTGGTGCCTGCTACCTTGAGTTTGTCTTCTTTTTGAATCGACTCATCACTGGGACTATCAAGGATCAACTGTCCAGACTCCTCAAGCAGATCTAGAGAATCGTTTTTTTGAAGGTCTTCAATCGTTGTTGTTTGATTAAGATCTGTTGGTTTTTGCGATTGATAAAAACCGTAGGTAATAAACAAACCCATTACCAGTCCAATCACGATAGCGATTAATACTTCTTTTTTCATCTTAGGTATTATACCTTAACATATCAACTAGCCAAAAGCCAACTCAAAAAAGATTGTGTTATATTATGGTTACGAGTGAGGCTTCGCGTCACTTCAAGATTTTTAACCAAGGCCATTTCGGCCGATGACTTAAGCAATACTGAAAGGAAATCTTATGATTATTACCTATCATGGGCACGCCTGTTTTAAG
>DAOLOF010000085.1:0-3004 GCA_035416965.1 Candidatus Woesebacteria bacterium | reverse complement strand
ATTTTTCTTAAGTGACCCTAAGCGAGTGAACTGCTTCACTCGCGGCGGGGAGTCGAACAGTGGAGCGATGATTTTTCAGTAGAAAAATCTAGCGAGCTGGTGCCCAGGCCGAGGAGCGCGACTGGCGCGACGAGAGCCGCGGGAGACGGCCCCGTAGGGTCACATTACGGGGGCTCGCATACTTAAAATATCTGTGATATCCTTAATTAGGTTTCTTCGGAATAAGTCCGAGGATAAAAATTGGTCTTTGAAAGGAGGTGTGTTTAGATGATCACGATAGTTAAGCCGATTGGCAATTTCTGCAATCTGCGTTGCCTTTACTGCTTCTATGCCCACTTAGATCAAAACCATCTTAGGCGGATGAGTAACGATCTTCTCAAGAAACTCATTCGAGATTTGAGTGAAGTAGGTAATCCGAAGGTAACCGTCATTTGGCATGGAGGAGAGCCACTACTAGCTGGTCTGGAATTCTACCAATTGGCGGTAGAGGAACAAAGTCGCTATCCCTACATTCAGTTCGACAATCGTCTTCAGACAAACGCGATTCTCCTTGATGAAGAGTGGGTAGCTTTCTTTAAGGAGCATGGTTTCGGCATCGGAATCAGTTTGGATGGGACTAGGCAAATTCACGACCAACATCGAAAGGATGCGGGACAAAATCCAACTTTTGATCGAATCATGAAAAACATCGGGCTGATGAGAGAGGCTGATTTGAAGTTTGGTCTTATCCAGACAACGACAGCCAAAAGCATACCCTTCGTTCGAGAGAGTCAGGAGTTCTTCTATCAAGAGTTAGGTCTGCGAAGTTGGAACGTGAATTTTGTTGACCGCGCGTCTTGTTCTGAAAATGTCTCATCTGACCCATCGATTGCTCTGTCGGATGACGACCTATGCCAAGTCTACGACGAATTGATTGATTTCTGGCTAGCATCTGATGACAGAAGGTTGATTATTGACGAGCTGGATCAGTTTGTCGCCGCCGCTCTAGGGAGGAAGCCAAGGTGCTGTCACTTTAGAGGTTGTTGTGGTAACTTTTCCTGCGTTGATTATGACGGGTCAGTTTACCCTTGTGATCGGCTTTGCTCTAGCCCCGAAGACGCTATCGGCAACTTGCAAGAATCGAACATGTCGGAGATTATGAATGGGGATCGAGCGAGAAAGTTTCGTATTAACGCTCGAGTCCTCCATCCAGACTGTCTTGTTTGTAAGTGGCAACCTTTTTGCAATAATGGTTGCACGGCCATGCGAGACAGTAACGGTAAGTATCGCCACTGCGAGGTGAGACGGAAGATTTTCGACCGTGTCAGCTTGATAGTAAATAACTATGGCAGTAAAGGAGGTGAATGCGATGCCAGCAGTGTTGGAAACGCCCCGGGTGATGGCCCAGAAGTCTGAGAGTGTTCTCGGCTCCATCAATCGAATGTCTGCTCTTCCGTTCGTCGGAGATGACCCGGAAGATCAGCACACCGTGAACAATTGGCGCGGTGACTGGGATAAGTGGGACAACTGGGACCAATGGGACCAGAACCGCTAGCCCTGGTTACCCCCCCGCCGTGCTACCCCTACCTTTTCAGGGAGAGGGTAGCACGGTTTTTTCTTTACAATAGGTAGTTCTTTGATTAAAGTGGTAATATGAAAATCGATAGATCAAAACTTAAATCTTTAATAATTCCAACCGAAAAATTAATAGGCCAGAATTATCCATCACTCAATCAATACAAATTTAAAATTGGTGAGCCCTGGCTGTATTGTTTTGGTATTAATCACTCTTCTAATCCACAAGACAAACAATTTGTTGAGTTAAAAGATTTTATTATTGAATTTATCGAAAAAACAAATGGGCAAGATAATCTTTGCTTATTAGAATCAAATCCTTTGCCTAAGATTGAAGCGACGAATGAAGAGGAGATTATCAAACAGTTTGGTGAACGAGGACTAATGGTTCATCTTTGCCAACAAAATAAAATTGACTATATTTTTTGCGAAGAAACAACGGGTCAAGATATAAATTATTTGACCGAACTTTCTGACCGGCAAACAGCAGAATTGGTAATAGTTGGGCGAAGTCTGGCCTCGTTGGTCAAAAAAGGGGTGAGTTGGGATTTAGCGCTAGAAAGATCTTATCAATCACTCAATCGGGAACTTCTGGCTGACGACGATGAACCAATTACTGCTCTTGGTGAAATAAATAACAAAATTGAAGAATTGCGTAAAAAATACCAACCAGAAGTTACTTTAGAAATTTTCATCGACTGGTTAATGAGCCCAATGACTACCATTTCGCCCTTGGCTAGCCTTCGCCGAAAATTGTCTGATTGGCGGAATTTCAATTTAGTCCAAAAAATCATTGATAAATTAGATGAAGATAAAAATTTGTTGGTAGTTTTTGGCTCCGCTCATATTTATCAAATTAAACCAGTGCTCGAATCTTTAACTAGTTAAGTTAAGAGTTATGTTATATTAATAATGTAATTAAACAAACTATTTGAAAAGTTCTTGGATTCCACTGACGGTATAAAAGACGGTCTTTACGAAGAATTCGGCTTTGCGATTGAGCTATTGGTCAAAAAATATGACAAGAAAAAGTTGTTAAAATTAATAAAACTCTTGCCCGACTGTTCAACCAATAAATTGTTTATTAAAAAATTTAAAGAGGTTTACTCTTTTACTCCTAACTACAAAGAATTTAATAATCTAAGTTCTTAGTTTGAGAATTTTCTCCACCAAGCAAATATGTCTAGTTTGAGTATTAATTTCGTCTGGCTCAAAAATATCTTGGTAGCCGATAAACTCTTGCTTGATAAGCGTGGAGGTAGAATATTATACCCCGAATTATGGCTTTAAAGTGCCATTTGAGGTTTTTTAGACTGCCAACCGGTTTTTTGCTATAATCGTTACATATGAAAAACACTATAATCGCGTTAGTTGTTATTATCATTATTGCTATTTTTGGTTTTGCTTTTTATAAAGGCGATTTTAATCAATCATTAACTGGCGACTCTTC
>DAOLOF010000084.1:0-3078 GCA_035416965.1 Candidatus Woesebacteria bacterium | reverse complement strand
CGAGGCTCATAATCTCGCAGGCTAGGTTCGACTCCTAGTCCCGCAACAATATTGCCCATTTGAATGTCTCAATTTTTTCCTTAAACCAAGTTTGTTTTATCTAATTAAGTTCCACCAAGCTTCCCAGTTTGTTTCCGTTTTTGGCAGTTCTGCTTCTGGGTTTGGCAGAGTAATCTCTGGCAGTTTAATTACCAGCTCGCCTTCTTTTTGCAGTAGTAACTCGTTTCGAGCCATTTTTTCTTGAGCTAAAGAAGAATCTGCTTGGGAGAGTGCTTGGTTGATCTCTTGAAGCTGTTGGTTGGCTGACTCAAGTTCTTGCTCGGCTCGTTCAAGATTTTCACTTGAAAGCTGGACTCTTTCTCGTTGACGAGCAATTCCCATCAGAATAGAGATGGCTAGAATAGTCAATACCACTACCGTGATGGGATGATACAGAACTCGGTTGAGAATTTTTACTAAATGTGGCTGCATTTTTTACTAGGATGAGATAAGTTTTAGACTAATCGATGGTTTTTACAAATTATCAATTTCTTCTGCATCTTTTGTCTATTTATGATATTATAAGATTCGTTGAGTCTATCTTATATTTATTCAACTATTAGTTACATTTTATATTTTACATCATGACTGAATCGGCGGCTCCATTAGACTTTTCTCAAGCTCAGCAACAGTATGTAGCTTTTTTAAGAGATGGGGGCAAGGCCAACGCTACCGTTTTGGCTTATTCCAAAGACATCGAGCAGTTGGCAGAGTATGCGCTCGAACAGGGAAAAACACAGCCCTCGTTGGTGGGTTATGAGGACATTATGCAGTTTCAAGAACTGCTTAAAAAAAGAAGATACACCGACAAATCAATCTCACGAAAAATCAATTCGATCAAGTCATTTTTTAAGTATTTAGAGGATAAAGGAGAGGTTGACCACAGTCCTGCTCATGAAGTAAGTCATCCTCGCCTTGATCTTCAGCCTCCTCGCTATTTATCAAAGATGGAGTATCGAGCGCTGAGAGATAGTTGCCGTCATGATGTCAGGATTTTTGCGGTGGTTGAACTTCTTTTGCAAACTGGCATGAGAATTAGCGAGTTGGCAAGTCTGGCAATGGATGACATCGATTTGGAAAGAGGTGTGATTACCATCAAACCTCAGTTATCTCGAGATGGTCGAAAAGTGCCCTTGAACAAACCCGCTCGGCAAGCGTTGGTTGATTACTTGAAAATTCGACCCAAAGCCAGAGAAAAAACCGTCTTTTTAACCAAAACCTGTCGGCCTTTTCTGGTCCGCAACATTCGTTCGGCTATTGATGGTTGCTTTAAACTGGCTGGTATAAAAGGAGCTACGCTCAATGATTTGCGCAACACTTTTATTGTTGAGCAGTTGAGAGCGGGAACGCCCCTTGTTTATGTCTCTCAGTTGGTGGGCCACAAACGTATCACAACCACTGAAAAGTATCTTGAGCTTATTGGAGAAAAACAAGAAATGATGCCCCAGGTTGCTATTGAAGAACTCTAAACTAGAGTTGAATATTTCTTTGTCAGATTGAAGAGAACTCATTTTTCGAATAGAGTATATCTTGAAGTTTAATAATAATTTTGTGGGATTAATTTTTTGCTGAGACAAAATCAACACGCAAAGCCAACAAGAAAAAATTTGAAAAACATTACTCCTAGTTATGTCAAACACCCAAAACACTTCTTTATCGAAACAACGAGTTTTTTCTGGAACTCGAGCGACTGGTCGACTTCATCTGGGCAACTACTTGGGAGCGATCAAAGGCTATCTGGAACTGACAGCCCAAGATCAATATGACTGTATTTTTATGGTGATGGATCTTCATGCCATCACCACTCCATATGATCATCACACTTTGGCTCAAGCCACCAAAGATATTATTCTCGATTATTTAGCGGCAGGTTTGGACCCCCAAAAGGCGATTGTGACTACTCAGTCGTTGGTACCAGAGCACGCCTATCTTAGCTTTTTATTATCGACTCAAATCAATGTGGCTCGCTTGCAACACTTGCCCACCTATAAAGAAAAAGTAGCTCAGCATCCAAACGATGTGACTTTAGCCCTATTAAGTTATCCGGTTTTAATGGCGGCTGATATATTACTTTACCAAGCTAGTTTGGTGCCGGTGGGGATTGACCAGGAGCCACATCTGGAAATTGCACGGGAGATTGTACGCAAGCTGAATGATCGCTTCCAAACTCACTTTCCCGAGCCAATGCGTTATGCCACAACAGGCGAGTATGTTCCTTCGCTTAAAGGAGAGGGCAAAATGAGCAAGTCGGTTGAAGGCAGTTATATTAATCTAACTGATGATTTAGTTGAGATTGAGCAAAAGCTCAAAGTGGCTCCCACCGATAGTGGCAAAGGCACAATTGTTGACTCAAAAGTAGACAGCAATCTGCCTCGAACCAGTGTTGCTACTCGTTACCAATTTCTTGATCAGCACACCTCTCAACCTTCTTTGGGTGTGGCAAATTTACTTACTTTGGTAGAGCTGTTCGAGGGAGAGTCGAAAAGACAGTACTATCACGAACTTTATCAAGGTGCTGGTATTCGTTATGGGGATTTGAAAAAGGAGCTGGCTGTCTCAATTTTTGCTGAGTTGGCTCCAATTCAAGAGCGCCGAGCGCAGTTAGTCCGACAGGATCAGGAGCTGATAGAGATTGTTCATGATGGCGCTAATAAGGCTAGCCAGATTGCCAAACATACTATTATTGAATTGAAAGAAAAAATGGGACTGATGCTATGAATACACCCAACTCCGCTGTCTCGCCAATAAAGACAACCACTTCTTCAACAATTACCTACGCTGATTTTGCCAAACTAGATCTTCGGGTTGGCCTTGTCAAAGAAGCCAGTTTACCAGATTGGTCTGAAAAACTAATTGAGTTGAAGGTTGATTTTGGAGAGGAACTTGGTGAAAGAAAAATTCTTGCTGGTTTACGCAAATGGTATAGCAGTCTCGCCGACAGCGACCCAAGTAAACGACATAAGCACTATCAGTACGTTGACAAGCGCGGCATCTATTTCGCAAGTGATCTCCGCAAGCCTCAGCCAACATCGCGTTCGC
>DAOLOF010000083.1:893-3107 GCA_035416965.1 Candidatus Woesebacteria bacterium | reverse complement strand
CAGCCGATACTTGGACAAATTAGATATAAAATTGATGAAGATCGAGTATTGGTAACACTGAGTGCCGATTTGCCAAAACTCCAAGACTCCTATTACCAGGTATGGTTTGTTTCAGGAGACAAAAAACCCCAACCAGCTTTTCGCTTACAATTAAGTAAATCAGGGTTTATTGGTAGCGCTTCTGTACTCAAAGAGCAACTTCCTCTTGAGGTACTTGTTACTGATCAAACCGGAACTGCACCAGAGTTTGCAGGCAAGATGATACTCAAGGGAACTATTCAAGCAGAGAAGGCTGAGTAAGAAATACTACTTGAGGAGAATGTCTGGATCTGTTATGGTAGTAGATACTACCGCCAATAGTAATGATCGACGGTATAAACTATCAATTACCTCTTAAGAGGGAAGAAAAGGAGCATATCTATGAATGCTTACAGCTACACTAACTCTAAGGGACAAACATACTATCTCCACAAGAGAGATGTTACCCTGAAGAACGGTCGTGTTCAGACTATTTACTTCTTTGCCCGAGATGTCCGATCCGGTGCAATCGAAGCTGTGCCTGCTGGTTATAAGGTCATGGAGACCAAGAGAACTGGTATGCCAGTTTTGAAGAAAGCCTAGTAGTCACTACTTGGTAATACTAAATTGAGCCCGCGCCTTAAGGCGCGGGCTCTTTGGTTTTATTCTGGTTGTGGTACTTCCCAAGCAGAGATTGTCTTTTCTTTCTCTGCTTGGCGAGGCATGAGTTATAATAAAAGAGCAACTTTAAGCAAGAGATGAATGAAGATCATCAACCATCTTAAGCAATTAGTATCCATCATATGACATCACAACCTTTTTTTTATTCTGGCACCATTTATTTGGGAGCCGATCACGGAGGTTTTCATCATAAAGAATCAATTAAATCGTGGTTAAAACTTTACAAAATAGAGGTTATTGATTGTGGAGCCTCTGCTTATGACCCAGATGATGATTACCCAGTTTTTGCTTTGAAGGTTGCTAATGAAGTTGCAGACCAGACAACTGGAACCCAAGACAGAGCGCTTGGCTTGCTTTTTTGTCGATCAGGAGGAGGGATGGCGATTATTGCCAACAAAGTGAAGGGAATTCGAGCGGTTGAAGTACGAGATGTATTAGCGGCTGAGCATGCTCGTTCTCATAACCACGCTAACGTGTTGGCTTTTTCAGCCGATTGGCTTGAGGTGGAAGAAATTAAAAACATTATCTTGAAAGCCTTTAATACTGATTGGTCAAATGACGAAAGGCATCTGAGGCGTTTGGAGTTGATTCGCCAAGTGGAATGCTCAACATAATTTCAACTGATTTAACAAACAATGTCCAACCTGTATCCAACTATTTTGACGGGCTCGAGATCAACCTTTATTGATCAAGTACGATTGGTCCGCACTTTTCCTGATGTAAAAACTGTGCAGGTTGATGTTATTGATGGTTTGGTGGCTGACAATCTTACTCTGAGTCCAGCCGACTTGCTTGATGTGGAGTTTTATGATCTATCGCTTGATTTTCATTTAATGGTGGAGGAACCGCTCGATTATTTGTATGAAATATTAGAGTATCAGTCTCATTTGCCTGTTAGAGGAGTATTGGGACAGCTAGAGAGAATGAGTAATCAGAGAGAGTTTATCGAGTTGACTCGCGGTAGCAAGCTTTGGGCAGGTCTTTCTCTTGATCTATTTACTCCTCTTGAGGAGATTGATCAACAGGCTTTATCACAATTAAATCTGATACAACTGATGTCGGTGGAAATGGGTTTTCAAGGACAGCAATTCAATTCTTCGATTTTTGCCAAATTAACTCAATTAGTTCAACTTAAAAGGGAATTTGGCTATCCTTTTGAGATTGTGATTGATGGCGGAGTAAATAAGGAAAACTTTCTCCAATTACTAAAAACGGGAGCAGACTCACTTGCAGTCGGCAGTTGGTTGTGGAAGAATAATAACCCTCAACAAGTAGTCGAGATGATTACGAAAGCTCTCATTCAATAGTGGAGTTTGCAATTTTTATCGACTTTTATCGAAAGGAAAAAATAATAATGAAAACCAATATTCGAATTCCAGCCCAGATGACGGCTAGAGAAATCAGGCGGATAGCTTTTTTTGGCAGTGCTGATGTAAGTTCTGGTTCACCGCTCTATCAAGAAGTGTATGAAATTGCTCAATTGGTAGCTTCTACTGGCAAGATTGTTGTAAACGG
>DAOLOF010000083.1:0-883 GCA_035416965.1 Candidatus Woesebacteria bacterium | reverse complement strand
CCAGGAATAATGCAGGCAGCTACTAGAGGGGCTGCCGCGGTGGGTGGTAAAAGTGTGGCAGTCACCTTTAATCCCAAGGATATGCCCGAATTTGAGGGCAGAAATCAAGAAAATAATGTCAATTTGGAATTCACAACGGCCAATTATATCGAGCGCATGTGGGGGTTAATATATTACGCCGATCTTTTTATCTGTTTTAAGGGTGGTACCGGGACTCTTAGCGAGTGGACGACCGCTTGGTTGCTTGCTCATCTCTACTATGGAAATCATAAGCCATTAATTTTATATGGTGATTTTTGGTTTGAAGTGATCGATGTCATTAGTCGTCATTTTTTTATTGACCAAAAGGAAAAAAATGTGTTTAAAATTGTGACTAATAAAGCTGAGCTTTTGACTGCAATAAGTGAGTTGGAGGAGCAAATAGCTGCTCGAAACTGATTCTATTTGATGGGTGTTTGATAGGATTAAGTTATCTAAGTGACAGTTTAATACGCTCCGATTCCGTGTTTTAATAGATGTATGTACCAAGTGATCACGATTGGCTCTGCTTTAGTCGATGTTTTTATTCATACTCGTCAATTTCGGGTGATGGCTACCGATCAAGGTGATCTGCTCTGTCAGACTCACGGAGGAAAAACAGAGGTAGACAATTTTAATGTTTATACTGGTGGTGGAGCCGGCAATACTGCTGTCGGATTTGCTCGTTTGGGTTTTAAAACCGCAACAATCTGTGAAACTGGTCGAGATAATTTTTCATATTTAGTGATCAAAGACTTACAAGATCAAGGGGTATCAACAGAATTGATAGTGAGTGAAAAGCAAGAGCAAACTGGAGGATCGGTTGTCTTGATTGGTGCTGATGGCGAACGATCTATATTGGTTC
>DAOLOF010000082.1:0-3133 GCA_035416965.1 Candidatus Woesebacteria bacterium | reverse complement strand
GAGGTTTACAAGTGAATATTATTACCAACACCAAACAGGACAAACAAGCTCTACGACTTTTAGAACTGCTTGGTATGCCTTTTGTTAAAGAAGAATAAATCACCAGTATGGCTAAAATTTCAAAAATCAATAAATCAATTCGCTTACTCGAAGCTAGAAAAAAATATTATAGTGATTTTTTGAGCGTAGGAAAGAAAAAACCAAATAGGGTATCGACTCGAGGTGTAAATCGATGTAAAATAACCGGTCGCCCTCGTGGTTTCATGAGATACTTTGGATTGAGCCGTTTGCAGTTTAGAGAAATGGCTTCAAAGGGTGAGTTACCTGGAGTAGTAAAATCTAGTAAATAGTCAAGTATTCGTCAAATCAGAAATAAACTTATGCTTATTACAGATCCAATCGGCGACATGCTCTCAAGAATCAGAAATGCGCTGATGAGTGGCCAACCAGAAGTCAAGATGCCTCATTCCAAGTTGAAGGAGGCGGTGGCGCTGAAGTTGAAGGAGGATAATTATGTCACTGATGTTCTAGTGAATAAGCAGACTCCTCAAAACGAATTGGTTGTAGTATTGCGTTATGTGGATGGCGTTCCAGCGATTACTGGTTTAGAAAGGATTTCAAAACCAGGTCGAAGACTCTATTCAAGCAAAGACTCGATTCCTTCTAGTTTGAATGGTTTTGGTATTACCATTGTCTCAACAAATAAAGGTGTTATTTCTGACAAAGAAGCAAAGAAATTAAATGTGGGCGGTGAGTTAATTTGTAAAGTGTGGTAACAATGTCAAAAATCGGCAAAACTCCAATTAAATTACCAGTGGGTGTTAAGCTTGAGACCGATCAAACCCAAATCAAGGTGATTGGTCCCAAGGGAACTTTAAGCACCCCACTTTTTGATGCTATTGGAGTGGAAATTAAGGATTCTGAAGTGAGAATTACCCGTGTCAAAGATGATCTCCAATCTCGTTCTTATCATGGTTTGGTAAGAAGTTTAATCAATAACTATGTTCATGGAGTATCTCAAGGTTATTCAAAGACGCTCAAATTGATGGGGACAGGTTATCGGGTAAAGAAAAAAGGACAAGGAATTGAGCTCTCGGTTGGATTTTCTCACGTAGTTCAGTTTGTGCCTCCTCAAGGAGTTCAGCTGGAAGTTGAGGGCGAGGATATAATTAGGGTAATCGGAATTAATAAGCAAGCTGTGGGTCAAGTTGCTTCTGATATTAGATCAATAAGACCTCCCGAGCCTTATCAAGGCAAGGGAATTCGTTATGAAGATGAATTTGTTAAGTTGAAACCAGGTAAGGCCGCTACCGAAAAGTAAAGATTGATTCTATGAACAAAGTAAAACATTATCGCAGCAGTACTAGAAGAGCTCTTTCCGTGAGAAGCAAGATTTTTGGTACCAAGGATAGACCCAGACTCTCCGTTAGTCGATCAAATCAGCATATTAGCTTGCAAGTGATCGATGATCAAGAAAAACGATCGCTAATAGGAGTCAGTGATATCGGTAAAACAAAATCGTTAACAGGTACAAAAACTCAAAGAGCAGAACAGGTGGCAAAACTGCTTGCTCAAGAAATGCACAAAGCCAAGATTAAAAAAATAGTATTTGATCGAGGTTCATATCGTTATCATGGTCGAGTTAAAAAAGTTGCTGAAACTCTCAGAGAAGAAGGAATTGATTTTTAACTCATTTTATTGATATCAATCATTAGACAGTATTTAGATTTATGGCAAAAAGCACCGATAAACAACCAGCTGAGTTTGAAGAAAAACTGATTTCAGTTTCCAGAGTGGCCAAGAAAACTAAGGGCGGAAACCAAATGGGCTTTACTGCTTTGATGGTTGTAGGTGATGGAAAAGGGAAAGTGGGTATTGGTTTAGGAAAAGCTAAAGATGTCATGACGGCCGTGCAAAAAGGTACCAGGCAAGCCAAAAAGAAAATGATCCAAGTTCCTATTAGCGGTACCACAATTCCTTTCGCAATTGAATCAGAGCACGGTGCTGGTCGCGTTTTACTTAAACCAGCCAGCAAAGGATCGGGTGTTATTGCTGGAGGTCCAGTGAGAGCGGTGGTTGAGGCGGCAGGTATTAAGGATGTATCGGCCAAGATTTTAGGTAGTCAAAATAAGGCTTCAAGTGTTCATGCAACTTTTAAAGCACTAATTAAGATTAAACAAATTGTGGAAATTAAAGGAATCAAGGTGAAACCAGCTGTTTCAGTCACTTCAGTTCAGTCAGAAACAGTTAAACCATCTGAGGCTGTTCATAGTTTGAATAGTAAGACAGTTACTCCAAAAATCGAGCCAAAGAAAACTCAACCTGCCAATAAAATAGTATCAGCAACCACAGAGTCTCAAAAAATGAAACCGGCAAAAGTTGCAAAGACAAAAGCTACAGATACGGAAAAAAAGTCAAAACCTGCAAAAACCACTAAGTAATCGGACTTGTCATGAATCTACTCAATACTCTTCTCAAAACTACAAGTAAAAAGCAAAAACGCTTGGGTCGTGGCTACGGTTCAGGCAAGGGAGGTCATACTACCAATCGAGGTCAAAAGGGGCAAATATCAAGAGTCGGAGCTAAGATTCCTCTATGGTTTGAGGGAGGACAACTCCCCCTGGTTAAACGTTTGCCAATGATGAGAGGTAAAGGCCGTTTTAAGGTAGTTAGACCGGTTGCTGAGATCTCTACAGGTCAGATTAATGCCTTTGATTTTGATGTCATCAGTTTGGAAACACTCAAAGCAAATCGAGTTATTGAAGGCGCCTTTAAAAAGGCAAAGATTTACAAGCGTGGCAAACTTACCAAGAAGATAACGGTTAGAGGCATTGAGACTACTAAGGGAGCTTCTCAGGAGATCAAAAAGTTGGGTGGAGTGGTTGAGAAAACCGAGTAATCTTTGTTGGTTTGGTTAGTATCTATCTACCACTTTCTTATTGCTGTGTTAAATCGAATCAAAACCTCTTTTCACAAGCTTTTTGCTAATCCAGTTCTCAAAAAGAAACTTTTTTTTACTGCTTTGATTGTTTTTGCTTTTCGAGTGTTGGCAAGTATTCCAGTCTCGGTAGCCGATATTGACAAGATTCAAACAATTTTTGAAGGGAGTGACTTTTTGAGTTTGCTGAATATT
>DAOLOF010000081.1:0-3153 GCA_035416965.1 Candidatus Woesebacteria bacterium | reverse complement strand
CTTTGATCAAATGTGGTTCACCATCTGGATCATAAATCATGGGAATTGGTGCTCCCCAGTAGCGCTGACGAGAAATTAACCAATCACGCAAGCGATAGGTTGTTTGGCGGCGAGCAAAACCTTGACTAATCATCCACTCTGCCATTTTAAGTTTCCCTTCGCCCCAAGCATCGAGTCCATCAAACTGGCCAGAGTTGATTAACACCCCTTCATCAGAATATGCCCTTAATCCATCCTTAACCTGAGCATCAATTTCTGGCAATTGAGGATATGAAACCACCTGTAACACCTCTAGAGAGTGTTTTTTGGCAAACAAAAAGTCGCGCTCATCGTGAGCTGGCACGCCCATCACCACACCCGTTCCGACATAAGGCAAAACATAGTCCGCTATATATAAAGGCACCTGATTTCCGTTGACTGGATTGGTCACAATCAGGCCTGTGTTCACTCCAGTTTTGTCCTTCTCACCAATTTTTCTTTCTTCTTCTGTTTTTTTGGATGCCGCCTCAAGATAAGCCAGCACTGTAGCTTGAGTATTTGGCTCAACCAATTCAAGCAACTCATATTTGGAAAACAATTCAGGCGCAATCACCACAAAAGTGGTACCAAAGACCGTTTCCCAAAACTTTGTCCATACAGTCAACGGTTTTGACAAACCTTTTAGCCTGAAATCAATACTCACGCCCTCGCTTTTACCAATCCAGTGCAACTGTTGATGTTTAGTGGCCTCTGGCCAGTCAAGTTGGTTTAATCCGTCAATTAGTTCATCTTGATATTGGGTAATACGAAAATACCACTGTTCCAGTTCTTTTTGCACCACTTGACTGTCGCACCGCTCGCATTGCCCCTCCACCACTTGTTCATTTGCCAAAACAGTTTGACAGGAAGGACACCAGTTGACTACTCCCATTTTTTTATAAGCCAAGTGGTGTTGATATAACTTGGAAAATAACCACTGGGTAAATTTATAATATTCAGGATGACAGGTGGCTATCTCTGCCGCCCAGTCATAACTTATTCCCAGACGCTTGATCTGTTGACGGAAAATGTCGATTGCTTGTTTGGTAGTAACAGCTGGAGGTACTCCTGTTTTAATAGCGTAGTTTTCGGCTGGTAGACCAAACGCATCCCACCCCACTGGAAAAAAGACATCTTTCCCCTGCATTCGATAATATCGCGCCAAAATGTCTAGAGCAGTTTTGCTCTCCACGTGACCAACGTGCAGTCCCAGACCAGAAGGATAAGCAAAAGCAAACAGCAAATATAGCGGATCAAGTTTTTCTCCACGAGTTTGTTTTTGCAAAAAGTGATTAATTTGATCTTGAAAAAGAGATTGATTTTCCCACTCTTTTTGCCAATGAGGCTCTACTTGTTGATGTTGATAAAACGGAATCTTCTTTGACATGCAAAAAACCTTAATACTGACTGATGAATATATATGGGTAGTATAACATTCGCCGTTTCATTTCGAGTTGTGATCTTGGAATGACTTGGTTATACTTAATCTGCTCACCTCATTCTCAAGGTTAAGATTGTAATTACTCTACCCAATCATGGAGAACAACTCGTCACTTCAGTCTGCCAAGCCAGTCTCGCACGCGATCTCTGTTTCTCGACGGATTGCGGCACAGGTACTGGCTTTGAGCACGGCCGTAGTGAGTGCATATTTTTGGTTATCTGTCCCCTCTTTGGCAAAGTATTCACTTCAAGCATTTGGTGCCTGTTTTGTGCTGTATTTTGTCTTGAAAAAAATGAATGATGCGGCCATTTGGGAGGTTTTACCCACCACCGCACTAGATGAGATGGTGCTAGTAACATTTGCTTTTTTAATTTTAATCGGTGCAACTGGAGTTTCTTTATCAATCTTTTTCCCGTTGATCTTTATCTATCTGTTTTTTCTTTCTATGACTATGGAAAGGTGGACCGCCCTGATTATTAGCCTCCTCACCACCCTCTTTTTTTATTCTCTTGATCAATCGATTGCGCAAACTCCTCATTTTTCTCAATTGCTGAGTATGCCTTTAGTAATGGTCTTTTTTATGTTTGCCAAGTACCAATATGACCAAGCCAAAGAGAAGAAAACTCTCCTCCAAATTGAGCATAATGAGGTGTATAGCTATAAATTATTTCTGGAAAAAAAGGAGGAGGAATTGACAGCGGCCGAAAACACCACTCTCGATTGGCTCGATTACTTCCAAGGCTTTTTATTTGAGTTTCTTCAGCCCAAACTAGATCAGTTGATTCAGATGATGGAGTTCCCGCAAAATCATCAGGTGGTCCGTGGCCAACTCACTTTGATTCACCTAGAATTAGAAAAACTCAAGCAGTGGCTACTGCACCAACAAGGATCATGACAACTTGGTTAATTTCTTTTTTTCGATTGAATAAATGGCTGTGGCACGATCATGATGCTTGGCGAGCTTTATCTGTTCAAAAAAACACTATTTTCTTTTCAGTATTGTTGGGCTTGGCGTTCTTAACTTTAGGTGTGCCCTCCCTTGTCTTGGCCGAGGAGTTAACCAGCCACTCTTACATTATTCAGTTTGGTAACTTTAATATGGGTGCAGGCAAGAGAGAAGGCGATCTTTATAATGTTAGTTACACCTTAGGACAGACTGCGGCCGGACCATACGGCGAGTTTGGAGCTGAAGGTAGTACCTACTTTGTTGGAGCTGGTTTTCAGTATATCTACCAGATTGGTAGTTTTGGTTTTAGTATTTCTGATACAGATCTTGATTTGGGTTTGCTCTCTCCAGGCATTCACAACACAGCCAGTAATACTTTAACAATTAGTACTCGAGGTGCTGGCGGCTATAGTGTTTATACCTATGAGCAATATCGGCTGGCACTTCAAGGAGGTCTCGACTGGATTGATGACACCACCTGCGACCCTGGTTACACTTGTAGTGTCAACAGCGCCAAACCTTGGGTGGATCAAAACCAGCCAGGCTTTGGATACAATGCTCAAGGAGATTCAGTTAGTAGTGACTTTACTGCCGCCGGTAATCCAGACTGTAGTAGCGACAGCGAGTGCTTCCGCCCGTTTGCCGATGCCAGCCAGGGCGGTTCAATGCAGTTGGTGATGAGTGACACTAAGATAACCAAAAATCAACAAGCCTTGATCACTTATAAAGCTGGAGCGGCAGGAGACCA
>DAOLOF010000080.1:0-3175 GCA_035416965.1 Candidatus Woesebacteria bacterium | reverse complement strand
AGGTGGAGTGGGAGAAGTAAAGAGGGAGATTGTCTTCTTGCGCAGTTTAGGTGATAAAAACAGTGCTTTTTCTAAACACACTATGCCGCTTTAGAAACAAGTTGTGCGTACTGTCCGGCTAGTTTTGCGAATTGATTAAATTGCTCGTGCAAGGGTATGGGAATGTAATCTCTTAAGAAGAAATAAAAATCGTTTTCATTCAAACAAAGTGCTAAAAAATCCTCGAATGTTTTTCCTCTTGGAGATGGAAATATCATGGTTTCCCACGTTTGATAAAAATTTTGCATCTCTTTGCTTAACTTCATCGCCTCTTCAGATGAAATAGTGTCTTCTCCATAAGCTTCCGCACCTCTTGCTTGATTCCGCGAAAACACTTCAATTGCCTGAGTTATAACTGCCAAAAGACTATCAGTAGGCATACTCAACAGCACATCGTGGTACTGCACAACAAAAGGGCCGATTGTCTCTGCATTAAGTGAAGTTGGAAATGGTCTAAGGTTGGGAAGTGCTCTATTTTGCCAGTTGTATAGAAACTGAATTACTAACGGAAGCGCTTATCTTTCTTGTCTTCTTTCTCCAAACCCATACGTGGTGCTGGCGAGAGCGTCTGGGCTGATGTTTCTGCCATATGAAATTGTCAGTTAGTTATTTCCCATTATTTATTATTACCGCGCAGATATTGTCAATCAATTTATTTTTAACACCATTTCGGCTTTAGTTATTTCGATTTCTGCCAACATTTTTCATTATTCTTATGGTGTTATTAATTGGGAAAATCAGCTCTTTTTCAAACATTCACCATCTCCTCCACCTCTCCTACCTCCATCACTTTCTGCTCCTTTTGGTCACGCATCCTTACAGTTACCAGACCTTGTTCGGCTTCTTTCGCTCCCACCACCAACATCAATGGCACGCGTTCCTGCTCGGCTTGCCGAATTTTAGCCGACAAGCTTGCTCCTCGTTCATCAACTTCTACTCGTAGTTTTTTCGCTCTCAAACGCACAGCCACTTGTCTGGCATACTCAATCTGTTCATCGGTGATCGGCAAAATCTTTACCTGCACTGGCGACAACCAAAAGGGGAAATTGCCAGCCGTATGTTCGATCAACACCCCCATAAACCGCTCTAAAGAGCCAAGTAGCGCCCGATGCAACATAAACGGTTGCTGTTTTTCGCCCTGTTCATCAATGTAGTACATACCAAACTTTTGAGGCAAATTAAAGTCAACCTGAATGGTGGTCAGTTGCTGTTTACGACCCAAAGCATCCTCAAACATAAAATCAATCTTGGGCCCATAAAAAGCGGCCTCTCCTTCGATGCGCTGATAAGGAATTTGTTTGGCGATCAGAGCGTTTTCCAGTGCTTGCTCAGCCAATGCCCACTGATTGTCATCTCCAAGATACTTTGTTTTATTGTTGATATCCCGCACCGACAAACTAATTATCGGATCATTAAAGCCAAAGCGAGAATATATAAATTTAGTGAGATCAATGAGTTCAAGTAGTTCGTCAGCCAGTTGGCTGGGTGTACAGATCACGTGGGCGTCATCTTGAGTAAAACAACGAGGCCGCAAAATGCCATTCAGCTCACCTGACTTTTCGTAGCGATAAACTGTACCCATCTCTGCCAATCTGAGAGGAAGATCACGATAACTATGCAAGTCGCTGTTGTATATCTTGACGTGGCCTGGGCAGTTCATTGGTTTAAGCACATACTGTTCTCCATCCACCTCCATTGGCGAATACATTGAGTCACGATAAAAGTTCCAGTGGCCTGAAGTTTGCCATAAATTAACCCGGGCGATGTGAGGAGTAGAAACCGGTTGATAGCCACGCTCCAAATAAGTGTCAAACGCAAAATCCATAATCAATTTACGCAACATGGCCCCTTTGGGTTTGTATAAAGGCAAACCCTGACCAAACTCTTCATCAAATAAAAAGAGATTGAGTTTGTTGCCAATTTTTCGATGATCCCTTTTTTTTGCTTCTTCTTTTTGCCACAAATAATGCTTGAGATCTTCCTCTGAAAAAAAGGCTGTGCCGTAGATACGCGTCAACATCTTGTTTTTTTCATCGCCATGCCAATAGGCACCAGCAATAGACAGTAACTTAAATGCCTTAATCTCTCCAGTAGACACCACATGAGGACCTTTGCATAAATCAAAAAAAGTCTGCATCAAATGAGGATCGAACTCTCCGCTCTCTTCAGCTCTCTTTAACAAAGTTTGATCAGCCTCCAGCTCGGCCTCACTGCCCATTAAATAGATAGAGACTGGCTCTCCTTTTTGCTCAATAGAATCAAGCCATTCTTGCTTAAATGGATTATCGGCAAACAACTGTTTGGCAACAAGCTGACTTACTTCAACTTTTTTAAGAGGTAGGTTGGCCGCAATCAATTGACGCATCTTCTTTTCGATCGGCTTAAACATCTCCTCATTAACCACAAAACCTTTTGCTAGATCGAAATCAAAATAAAAACCATCTTCAGTGGCTGGTCCCATAGCCATGACTACTTTGTCCTGACCATAAAGATTGTGCATAGCCGCCGTAAGCACATGCTCAGTGGTATGCCGAAGAGCAAGTAGCTTTTGCGCATCAAGTTGTTGGTTGGGTTGCTGAAAGTTTGCCGAATTTGACATATTGGAGTTAAAAACAGTTAATTGCTAAATTATTGTACTTGAAAATTAGTTAAATTACTTAAGATGACAGCTTGAGTTATTTGCTATTTGAGATTTTTTTTGTTTTATCCAGAGTATTTTTCCAACAAAAAAACCTCCGTTTTCGGAGGTTGAGATTTGAAACCACAAATACCACAACCTCCGTTAGGAGTTAGTAGTGGTAGCAGTGATTTGATTTTTCAATCGCATGGGCCTGATTATAGCATATTAACGACAAGAACACTTTTTACTAGTTTCTTTCAAAAATTGGACTCACTTAAAGAGAGTGATATACTGATTACAATATGAAAATAAAAAGCATTGCCGACTGGTTAGACAATCACAAATTTGTAGCCTGGTTAATTGTGCCTGGCTCATATTTGGTTGTGTATTTTATCCTAAAAACGATTATTGGCTCATCGTCACCCCCTATCTCAACTAGACAATACAGCTCTCCAACCGTCTCTTACTCCGAGACCGTTGGTGGATCGGTAGCTGACTCATCATTTAACCGAGGAT
>DAOLOF010000079.1:0-3189 GCA_035416965.1 Candidatus Woesebacteria bacterium | reverse complement strand
AAACTTCATAGCCAGTAAATCAATTACAAGTGACTCTAAGTTCACAGCTCAGATTCAATTGAGTGGCCCTTTCTCGCTAGTCCTCCCTGTTTAGCAAAAATTCACTATCACGCACGCAGCCTTAGTCTCTTCCTCAAATTACTGCCAGTTTTGTGTACAGTTTGTCAATCTTTGCATTATTTTAGGGTATGATTCTCCGTGTTTAGATGTGCATGAATAATTTTTCCTATTCCCGCATGTTTGCCGCTTTATTGTTGCATAATCTGGTAATTTATTACCGCAATTATTAAATCCTAATTATTAATCACTCAGATTATTACTAAATCATCGAACCAAATATATGCTCGACATGAACACGAAAACAACCGAATCTTGTTTAATAAAGCTCGCGTCTGGCCTACTTTCGGGTTAAGAAGATCAAAATAGTCACTTGAGTAAAGAAAAACCAGAAGGATAATTGCTCTTGATAGAGTTTAATATAGTTTTGCCATTGGGACTATTTGGATAGTAAAGCGAGACCAAACCAATGTCATCACTCAAAACTGTGACAAAACGATCAAAAATCGAAGCCAGTGTCATTTTTTGCCGATCGCTCAACCTATTTATCTTTGATTTTTTTATTAGCAGTTCTTCTACTTCTTTGCTAATTCCTGAGTAAACCTCACTTAGACCTTTAACCTGTGGGTTTTGGCCTATAAATATCAGATCGTCTCCAAAGCGCCAATTTGTACATTCTGCCACTACCACCTTTTCCCGATAGATTTGATGCAACAGCTCAATCAGTTTGGTAGGTAGATCGCCTGGGTAAAGGTACACACCCCTATTCAGAGGAAAACAGTGTGTCTGCAGTAATATTGTCCTCAGATAACGAAAGTTTTTATCGGTTGATGGTGCCTTAGTAAAAACGATTAACTGCCACTTCCCCTTCCATTCTGACCATGAGACCGTTAAAGCTGGAAAATCGGCTTCCAACTGCAACTTACCGTGAGAGCTAAGACTAAGCGACACAAACCCTTGAACTTGGTCGATAAACACCAGTTGCTGACGCACCAGATGGCGGACAAGCGATAGCCTGCCTGCTGGAGTGAGCTCAGCCAGCACCCAATCGAGCTGATCAATGGATACCCGCCGCTTTTGAGCGGCGGTTTCTGGATAAAGCCACAAAAGAAGTTTTTTGCTTGAATGTTTCATAAATATGAAAAAACCCGAATCAAATCTAATTTTTTTCTTAAATTGATCAGTTTCCTTGAGTGAAAAAAGGTCATTATTGAATATTTATCGGTAATTATTTCTATTGCTTTTATTGTCACTCAATTTTCTTTTCCACAATGTGACAACCCGAAAGAGAAAATTAACAAATAAATGTGAATAAAGCGATCGCTGTTAACAGAAACTACAGCAAAAAAGTTAGCTATTCCCAGATTAAAGAGCTTTCCATTTTAATTAACTATCACTTCTACACAACTCTCTATTGTAATTACTGCTTCACATACATCAATAGTTTTAACAGAGTTCGCACCTATTGACAAGCTGAGTTTGGAGAGCTGATTTGAAACAGCAACGATAACAGTTATGGTTCTCAATCAATTCCTTGTGTCAATTTGTTCCCTTTTGACATATAAAAACTGATACTTTGAGTCTGTTGAGGAGCTAACATTTCGTCATTTTGTAAACTTTCGGTATTTTTGCAGTGAGCAAAACCGCACTGAATACCGCCAAGAGGTTGTCTCTATAATGAGAGCTGGTTTTTTGATCTGAAAACCATGGGTTGAGTGGAGTGGATTTTTTACCTAAGATAAATACTGTTTTAATCGTCTAATGAATCTGGTGTTAGACCAAAAACCAGCAACAACCAACCAACAGCCGTGCCTGCCCAACAGCGATACATTACTAGCATTTTATCCACATTCTCCAGCTTTTTGGAGAGTTGGGAGCAAGGACAAAGCTCAAATTCGAGTCTGCAAGAGCTAAAAATCGCTGGACAAGAGCTGTTGGTTGAGTTTTTAGCCTGGAAAGAAGATTTTAATACTTGGTCAGAGCAAGAACTGAATCAGTTTGTTGAGCAAGCACCAGACTTGGACCCTGGACTGAAACAGGCATTGCCCCTTTTGATCCAGTTTGTTAATGACTATCCCCCGTTCCAGACCAACGTCTTTCTCCAGGAATTTTTATTAGCACTCAAAAAGGAAGAGTGCTCAAACTCTACCATTAAAAATTATCGCAGTGACATCGGCCAATTTTTAGAATTTTGTCATGAAACTGAGCTTGAAAAAATCTTAACAAAAACCAAACTAAATGATTTTTACCGATTTCAAGCCCAAAAAGGCCTTAAAGGCTCCTCCATCACTCGTAAGTTTAGTAGCATTGTACAATTTGGCTTATGGTTAAAAACCGAAGGCGCTTTACCTCAGCCGCCAGAGTGGCTTAAGGTGGGTTTTATCTTCGAGCCCGAGACCGCAGTTGCCAAAACAACCCCCACCCCCTCCCCTAAACATGTTGAGCAATTTGTTCAAAACCAGATCAGTGACAAAAAAGCTCAACTTTTAACTTCCAACAAACCTGATTCAAGAACCTCTCCTACAGTATCTCGCTTGGTCAAAGCTCCGCTTTTTAGCGCTGATAATCGACCAGCCACCGCCCGAGCCAATCAAGAAAAACGAGCTCGAGCAAAATTAAGTCTCAATAAGCTCACATCCAAGATTCAGCATAAGGTTGGCGAGACATTTGATCAAGTGACACAGAGGGCCAATCTTAATATTTTGCCTTATATCAATCTGACCTTAATTTTACTTTTCTTTCTTGGTCTGGGTACTTTGGGTTACTCTCAGTTGATTACTAATGCTCCTTTCAACTTCGCTTACTCCACCACTCCTACGCCTCCGGGAAGAACCTTGTCCTTTCAAGGACGGCTGACTGATCCGGGACAAAATCCGATCATCGACGAAACACCTATGACTTTTCGCTTGTTTAATGTTAAAACTGGCGGTTCGGCTCTCTGGACATCAAGTGGTTGTACTGTAGATCCAGATCAGGATGGCATCTTTGCGGTTGGATTAGGTGACTTGAGCGAGTGCGGCCCCGCTATTGATCCAAGCGTCTTTAGTGAGAATCCTAACATTTGGTTGGAAGTCCAAGTGGATACAGAGACGCTCACTCCACGCCAAGCTATCCGGACCGTTGCTTATGCGC
>DAOLOF010000078.1:0-3212 GCA_035416965.1 Candidatus Woesebacteria bacterium | reverse complement strand
ATTTTTGAGAAGTTTTAATTTTAGACTGCTTTGGTAGGACCCACCAGAATTGCTTTCTTCATTCTGCGACACTAAAGATGATGATGTTTGAGATGCTACAGTTTGCTGCCGAATATATTTTGCTCTCCCCTACTCTGCTATTGGGCAGTTTGTGGTTGTTGGGGTTATTGATGGGTAGTTTCTTTTTGGTGGTAGTCGATCGTTCTCAAGCTTCTTATCAAGAAATAACAGATTCAAAATCTGAAAAAAACTCTCTGGTAGATGCCTGCTCTCCAGGCGCTTCTCAATCATGGGTGAGCGGTCGCTCACGGTGTGATCATTGCGCTCATCTTTTGCGCTGGTATCATAATTTTCCCATCATTTCATATGTCTGGTTAAGGGGTAGGTGCCATGATTGTCATCAGTTGATTGATCGGCGCTACCCACTCACTGAATTGGCTACGGGTTTAATTTATTTGTTGGCCGGGTATTTATTTTTGCATAACTCTCTCCAACTGATTGGTTCGGTGGGCTTCAGATTAATTTTTTATCTGGTGCTGATGAGTGTCGGGTGGCTGATTTGGCTGTTTGATCGACGCTATGTTGTTATTCCCGATCTTTTGGTGGGATTGATGGGATTGCTGGCTCTTGGTCGCTGTTTGAGTTTAATATTGTCGGGACAGAACAATACTTGCTGGTTGGATTTAGCAATAGCTCTGGGGGCGGCATTGTTGTTTTGGCTGTGTCGAATGGTACCATTGTGGCTCACTGGACATGAAGGTATGGGCTGGGGTGATATAAAATTGGTAGCTCCTTTGGCTTTGTTACTGGGTTACCCGCTTTCTTTGGTGGCAGTGTTTTGCGCCTTTATTATTGGCGGTGTTTGGGGCATAATTTTACTAATCACACAAAAAGCCAATCTTAAACAAAGGGTTTCTTTTGGCCCGTTTTTGGTATTGGGAAGCTGGATCGCTCTGGTGTGGGGCAGTGGCTGGTGGCTTTGGTACTGGGGTTTATTAGGTTGAGTTTTGAGCGAAATCAGTACTCATTAATTAAGTTTATTAAAGAGAATTATGCGGATCATAAAGGCCTTTTTCTCTTCGCTATTGATTATTACTGTTGTTGTGGGTGCTCTCTTTTTAATCTCAAGGGAGATTCTTTTAATGATGGCTGTTCAGCGAGTAAAACAGTATTTAGTCCAAGTGAGAGACTTAGATCAACAGCAGGCGTATGCAGCTGAGTGTGGCAGTAAGGGCAGTTCTCGTGACGACAATGGCCGGGTCCACTCCACTCAACTGCGTTTTCTTGACGATTCTGCTTTCGTAGTCGAAGTAGTCTGTAATCAAATGGAACATGCGCCGATTGAGATTACTCAAGCCAACCTACCTCCCTTTGTCAGTCGGGAACTGGGAAAATCTGGTTGGCGTTGGCCAGAACCAGGCGTCATTCATTTTTCACTTTACAAGCGAGAGTATGCGGTTGTAGTGGCCGATGAAACTATTGATACAGTTTATAAACAAGTGCCTCAAACCGGTGGTTCTGGTCCCCCTGGAGCTTGTGTTTCATTTGGCTATCGCTGTTGCGACAGCAATATTCAGCAGGGGGCGGGTGTTTTGGCTACTACGGTCATCGATTGTCCCGAGCAGTGTTTTGCTGGCTGTGAAGATCGACCGTTAATTCTTAACTTTGGCACTCAGCCATATTACAATAAACTTGACCGAGTATTGGAGATTAAAGCCAAAGAACCAGTAGTATACTCCTTTGTTGTTTCACCCAATCAAGAAGCCAATTTTTCCGGTTATATGGATAGCGATGATCCAGTCGAAAAATCGATTGCTACTATTGAGATGTTCTTTACCAAAGAAATCGAAGAAGTACTGCAGGTTACTCTTGATTTTGGCGATGGCAAGCAAGAAGTCTTTACTGGTTCCAGGGGCCAAGTTCAACATCAGTATGAGTGTGCCGCTAACGAGTGTATTTATGAAGCTAGTTTAAAGGTAATTAAGGATGGGCGAGTTGAGTCGGTTGGCGGTCCGCAAAATATAATCAAGGTGCATGTTCGACCATCTTAATTATTAAGTGATCATTATTCTTAACTATTAACTAGATGTTGTTCAATATGAAAAGAAAGCATGCAAAGCAAAAAGGTTTTTCCTTATTGGAACTATTGGTAGTGATTTCAATTATTGGGATTTTGATTGCTCTAGGAGCAGTGGCCTACTCTACCGCTCAACGTAAGGGTCGAGACGCCAAAAGGCGAGCTGACATCAAGGCTTTTCAGGATGGTTTTGAACAGTATTATGCCGATTACGGCAATTATGGAGCAACGTGCAACACTATGACAGGTAATCCTACTTATTTTCCAGGAGGAGCGCCTCAAGAAAGTAAGCCACTTCCCTACCCAGCTTATGCTTGTGCACCCCAAGGGTCTTATGCTTATTGTGTCTGTGCTCAGCTTGAGTCTGGTGGTGGGAATGCAACCTCCTTTACTTGCACCAATTATGGAGCGCCTTCAAGTAGTAAAACGCATTACTGTCTTACTAATCTTCAATAACTAATTATGAACATGACTAAATATATTCCGCATCGGTCAGTCAAAAAAAATGGTTTTACCATGATTGAACTACTGGTAGTAGCCACAATCATTATTGTGCTGACTACTATTGGTTTTGTGAGTTTCAGAGCGGCTTCAATGAAGTCGCGTAACTCCAAACGTCAATCTGATCTTGAAACTGTCAGGCAGGCGCTGGTTTTGTATCGTTCAGAGGAGGGAGAGTATCCTTCTTCAAGCTCGTACTCATTTGATCAGTTGGTGGTGTTCTTACAGGGGAAAGGCTATCTTGGTCAAGGCACATCGTTTGCTGATCCCAAAACCGGCGCAAGTTACACTTATTCTTCTGACACAGCCACTTTTTCTTTGAGTGCTACTCTCGAGCCTGATGATACTCCTTATCAAGTGACCAATCCTTAAGTGCCCATTTTTCATTCAAATATCAAATCTCATCAAAATGGCTTTACCTTGGTAGAGCTGTTGGTGGCCATTGGAGTGCTGTTACTATTATTGGGGGTGGGAATTGCTAACTATCTCGATTTTAATGATCGCCAACAGCTGGTTCAAGCGGCTCAGTTGGTGCGAGAGGCGTTTGCCGATGCCCAAAACTCAGCTAGAACGGGTAAGCTGGGGGGTTGTGAGGCACTCCATGCTTATCGGGTGAGTCCGTTTGGTGTGGGAG
>DAOLOF010000077.1:0-3212 GCA_035416965.1 Candidatus Woesebacteria bacterium | reverse complement strand
CAGTCAGTCGTGGCAGAGCTCATAAAATTCTTAAAAGAACCAGTCACGTTGAAGTTATCTTAAAAACAAAAGCGAATGCTGAGCCTCAAGAAATAACGTCGGAAAGCACAACGAAGATCAAAACTTCCAAGAAAAAAGAGGCTGTAAAAATATCCGCTGGAAACAAAAAAAATGCTACTCAGTCAAAAGCTGCACATACATTGGTTCAACCAACTGGTAAGACAGCATTTGCACAAAGTAAGTTAACTACTAGGGAGTTATCAACAAAAATTAAGGATCAGAGTAAGGCAATGGCCGTAAAAAAAGCCCGCTCTACTCGTACCATCACCGCCAGTTAATTAGTCAATTATACACATGGGACAAAAAGTTAATCCAATACTATTCAGAATGGGCAACGCATACTCTTGGAGATCAAGATGGTTTGCCGGCAAAAAGGACTACTCAAATCGAGTCCTCGAAGACTTCAAGCTGAGAAAGTATCTCAATGAAAAACTGGAGTCAGCTGGTTTAGATGAGGTAGTTATCGAGAGATCTCTTTCGAGTATCAAGTTAATTTTGAGAGTTAGTCGCCCTGGAGTAGTTATTGGTCGAGGTGGAGCTAACCTTGAAGAAATCAAGAAGGGAGTCGAACAGATTCTGGGTCAGGATAAAATAGATGAGTCAAATAAAACAGTAAGAGTTAATCTCAAAGTTGAAGAGCTTACTCATCCGGAGCTTAGTGCCAAGTTAGTGGCTGAGAGACTGATTGGTCAGTTGGTGGCTCGATATCCTCACCGACGTGCCGTTTCACAAGCCATGGAAAAGGTGATGTCAGCTGGAGCAAAAGGTGTTAAAATACAACTTTCCGGAAGAATTGGTGGAGCCGAGATTGGGCGTTGTGAAAAGTATTTCAAGGGAACGGTGCCAACTCAAACGCTTCGAGCGGCAATTGATTACTATGAACAACCTGCCGCAACCAGAAGTGGATATGTGGGAATAAAAGTATGGATTTATAAGGGAGATATTCAGGAGAGTTAATATTCTCTTGAGTTTGAGTGATAAAAAGCTCATCAAACTATGTTACAACCAAAAAGAAGAAAATACCGCAAAGAGTTTAGAGGGCGCAACAAGGGAGTTGCTAAGACACGTACCAGTATCGATTTTGGTGAGTATGGATTGAAGGCAGTGGAGCGTGGCAGAATTGAGTCAAAAGCTCTTGAGGCGGCTCGCAAAAAAATAACCTTTATGACCAAAAGAACTGGAAAGTATTGGGTAAGAGTATTTCCCGATTTGCCAGTGACCAAAAAGCCGATTGGTGTCAAGATGGGTTCTGGTAAAGGCGCAGTTGATCATTATGAGGTTAAGGTACGACCTGGCACAGTTCTGTTTGAGTTAAGCGGAGTAGATGAAAAACTTGCCAGAGAAGCGTTTTTGAAGGCGGCTTATAAATTGCCAATCAAAACACGTTTTGTGTGTAAAGACAGATTATGAAAAAACAGCAGTTATCAGCTATCAGAGCCATGTCCGAAGCTCAGCTTCAAGCAGAACTCGAAAAAATTCAATACGAGCTACTCAAACAAAAGCTGGCTTTCAAAGCAAATAAATTAGAAAATCCAGCCAAGTTGAAAATATTAGCCAAAGAAGTAGCAATAATTAAAACAGTCATGACCGAACTCAAAACTGTTTCAGCCACACAAGGCTCGATAGTTTCGGAAGACTTAAAACAATCAAGTAAAAAATAGTTATGAAATCTTTTAACGGTAAAGTAGTTTCAGTTTCAAATCCCAAAACTGTCTCAGTGGCAGTATCTAGAAGTTGGAAACATCCTCTGTACCACAAAATAATTAATCGTTCTCAGCGCTTTCAGTGCCACGTCGAAGGGTTCACACTAAAAGCAGGTGACGAGGTTGTGATTCAGGAAGCTCGTCCAATTAGCAAAAATAAGCACTTTAAAGTGGTAGAGGTTTTGTCATAATTCAACCAGAATTACTATGATACAATTAAAATCAGTTTTAACTATTGCTGACAACAGTGGAGCCAAGAAAATCAGAGTGATCCAAGTTTATGGTGGATCAAAGCGAAGATTTGGCTATGTTGGTGATGTGGTTTCTGCTTCTGTGATTGATGCCGATGCCAACTCTAACCTACCCAAGGGGTCAAAAGTGCAAGCGGTTATTGTGCGCACTCGCAAAGAAAAGAGACGTGCCAATGGTGAATATATTCGTTTTGATGACAATGCAGCTGTGATTATTGAAGGTCGGGGCAAACCTCAACCGCTAGGAACTAGAGTGTCCGGTCCAGTTGCTCGTGAAGTTAAAAACAATGGATTTAATAAGATTGCCAGTTTGGCACAGGAGGTATTATGAGATTTAAAGTAGGAGATCAAGTCATAGTTACATCGGGCAAAGATAAGGGTATTAAGAGTGAAATTGTGGCTGTTTATCCAGAAAAAAATCAAGTTTTGGTCAGGGGAGTCAACTATATGGTAAAACACGTTAAGCCAATGCCCATGGTCAATCGTCCTGGCGAAAGAATTCGCAAAGAGAGACCTTTGAGTGTGGCCAAGGTAGCTATCATTAATGATAAAGGACAGCCAGACAGAATTGGTGTCAAGGCAGGTCAAAAAGGTGAAAAAGTGAGAGTGTTTAAAAAAACCGGAGCTTTGATTATGTCGGTAAAAAAAGAAGATACCCAGCCAAAAAAATCTGATAAAAAAGCAGAAAAAAGCAAAACTAAAAAATCAAAGAAATAATTATAAGCAATGAATAGATTAAAACGCCAATACCAGCAAGATGTTGTCAGCGCACTTAAGAAAGAATTCTCTCTTTCTTCAGTCTATGCGGTGCCAGCTATTCTCAAGATTTCCATTAATGTTGGCGTTTCTCAGCCAGCAGATCCCAGAGAGCGCAAAAAGGTGCTGGAAAATGTGGCTGAACAATTGGAAGTAATCAGTGGTCAAAAAGCCCAGATTACCTTCGCCAAGAAAGCAATTTCTAACTTTTCGCTTAGGCAGGGTGATCCCTTGGGAGCAGCTGTTACATTGAGAGGCGAAAGAATGTGGCAGTTTTTAGATAAGTTAATCTCAATTACTTTGCCTCGTGTTAAAGATTTTCGTGGTGTGCCCAGAAATACATTTGATGGCCAAGGAAATTATAGCTTGGGCATTGAAGAACAAATTGTTTTTGCTGAACTGGATTATGACAAGATTGAAAGTATTCGAGGTTTACAAGTGA
>DAOLOF010000076.1:0-3276 GCA_035416965.1 Candidatus Woesebacteria bacterium | reverse complement strand
GGAATTCCCCCCGAACCCCCCTTCCGCCCACCTCGCCTTGAAGCAGAAGCGAAAAGGCAAACCGCCAAAGAACCTGAAAAAATGTCGGCTCGAACTTGATTTTGAAAGACAAAAAATTAAATTTCTGCTTCAAAATCGGCTGGCGAGCCCTCGCAGAGGGCGAGCCAAACCTTTCTTTTTCCAACTGGCGGAAGGGGTGGGACTCGAACCCACGAAGCCCGCAAGGGCGCCGGTTTTCGAAACCGGTGCAATAGACCGCTATGCGACCCTTCCCGACAATCAACACGCTTATTTATTTCAACCACATTTTTATGATGTACACCCGGCGGGAGTCGAACCCACGGTCTTCAGTTCCGCAAACTGACGCTTTATCCAACTAAGCTACGGGTGCCTGTGGTGCAAAATAGTTTTCAACACCGCTCTGTTTTCTCAACTGAAAAACTCATCTCAGCTGAATGTGATTATTATATTACACTCCAAGAAATTTGTGACCTATTTAACCTTATACTGAAAAAGGCATCAATATTGATCGGTTTTTTGACGAATCAGTCTCACTCGATTTCCAATATATTGTCTTTTCCGAAATATTTTTTGTGATTCCTAGAACTTACTCACTGATTACAACTCGCAAAGTGAGTATTCCAACATTTTTCTTGCTATAATTTGTCTATGACCACTGCCCAAACCCTCGTCAATTTTATTGATCTATTTGACATTATGGGCCCAGTAATGATTGGGCCTTCTAGTTCTCACACTGCTGGAGCGGCCAAGATTGGTTACTTTGCATTTCAACTTTTGGGCGACAGTCCAAAGAAAATTAGAATCAAACTGTTTAACTCCTTTAGTGATACCGGGAAAGGTCATAAAACTGATTTGGCTTTGCTGGGTGGCTGTATCGGGATTAGTCCCGATGATGAACGGTTATTATTTTCCATAGAGCAGGCTAAGGCACAGAAACTAGAATTCAAGATTAAATGGGGCTACCATTCAAGTGACCTTCATCCAAATACAGCCATCATTGAACTTGAAAGTGCTAATTTCCAAGTTGGAGTAGTTGGCTACTCAATTGGCGGTGGCCGCATTCAAATCATCAAACAGTATCGACGACCCATTGGAGGACTTTCCAACTCAAAAAAATCTTCATCTTTGGATGAGACAATCTTTCAAAACAACCACAACAAATCCAAATCAACCGCCCACGAAAAATACTTTACTTTCCAGGAACTATCCGATAAAGCAAAATCCGGCAAACAGCTTATGGAGCTAATTGTCACTATTCAAGCTCAAAGCCACCAACAAACTTCAGAAAAAATTTTGGAAGAGCTAGAGCGAAGATGGTTGATCATGGTTGGTTCTGTGGCTAAAGGTGTCAGTAATTATCGACGCTCACAAAACAAAATGTTTGGCGGTGATGCATATCGAATTCGCCGCTCCAAACTTAACATTCTCAATGATGAAATTGAAAACAGTATCTATTACTCTATCGGAGTAGCAGAACACAACGCTAGAATGGGCAAAATTGTTGCCGCTCCCACTGCCGGATCGGCTGGCATAATGCCGGGTGTGTTGCGATCACTCCAAGAAAAATTTTACTTTAGCGATAAACAAATGGCAAAAGCTTTGTTGATAGCTGGAGGCATAGGAGCGGTGATAGCCAATAAAACAGAGTTGGCAGGTGCCGTCGGAGGTTGTCAAGCAGAAATAGGGGCGGCTGGCGCGATGACAGCCGCGGCTGGAACCTATTTGCTCAAAGGAAATAGCGAAGCGATTGAGGCTGCCGCCAGCTTAGTATTGGCTAATTTGCTTGGATTAACTTGTGATCCGGTCATGGGCTTGGTGGAGGTACCCTGTATTCTGCGTAATGGGATGGTTGCCAGTATGGTTATGGCTGCAATCGAGATTGCTTTGGACGGTGTTCGATACCCGATTCCTTTTGATGAGGTAGTTGATGTGATGAAAAAGGTTGGCGATGACATGCATTCAGCTTACAAAGAAACTAGCACTGGCGGACTAGCTCAAACCACTACCGCTCGGAGCATGTGTCGAGGTTGTCAGAAATGTGACTAACTTTGGTTGTTTTGAAAAAGCTGTTTTTTTTAGTTTAACTCCCTCTTCTCTTTCCTGTCTCTCGGGTTATAATGTGCTATCGCTGTCAGTCCTTCACTCTCAGCTTCCTGAGGCATTAATCTATTAATTAATCCGAAAGGATCGAGCATGAAAATTACATCAATCGTTGCTCAAGAAATTCTTGATTCTCGTGGTAATCCCACCGTTGAAGCAGAACTCACTCTAGAAAATGGAGTCAAGGCTCGAGCGGCTGTTCCTTCTGGCGCCTCAACCGGCAGCCATGAAACCCTAGAGTTGCGAGATGAAGACAATTCTCGATATTTGGGTAAAGGAGTACTCAAGGCAGTTGACAATGTCAACAAAATTATCGCTCCAACTGTCAAAGGATTTGACGTCTTTGATCAAGTCACTCTTGATAACAAGATGCTTGAGCTGGATGGTACCGAACTCAAAAGCAACTTGGGCGCCAATGCCACTTTGGCAGTCTCAATGGCCGCTTCAAGAGCTGCCGCCCAATCAAAAAATGTTCCTTTATATCAATATATTGCAACATTGTTTGGTCATGAGCCAGAGCGCTACTCATTACCTACTCCGATGATGAATGTACTTAACGGTGGCAAACATGCTCTTGGCAGTAGCGATATGCAAGAATACATGATCATGCCAGTCGGAGCTCCAAACTTTCAAGAGGCTTTACGCTGGGGAGCTGAGGTCTTTCAACATTTGGGCAAAATTCTCAAGAAAAAAGGCTGGCAAACTACCGTAGGTGATGAGGGTGGTTATGCTCCAAAACTTGATTCAAACGAAGCTCCTTTAATGTTAATGATGGAGGCAATTGAACAAGCTGGTTATGAACCAGGTAAACAGATTGGCATAGCTATGGATCCAGCCGCCACTGAGTTCTATCATGATGGTCTTTATCACCTCAATATTGAAGGAAAAAAACTCACTAGCGAAGAGATGGTAGATCGCTACTCACAGTGGGTAGCCAAATATCCCATTGTCTCGATAGAGGACGGTTTGGCTGAGGACGACTGGACAGGTTTTAAGTTAATGGTACAAAAACTGGGCAACAAGGTTCAGATCGTAGGAGATGATCTGTTTGTGACCAATCCCAAGCGCCTTGAGAGAGGGATTCAAGAAAAAGCAGCCAATTCCATCTTAATTAAGCTCAATCAAATTGGCACTGTGTCTGAAACTATCTCGGCT
>DAOLOF010000075.1:0-3326 GCA_035416965.1 Candidatus Woesebacteria bacterium | reverse complement strand
ATGGGGCTCGAACCTATGACCTCTTCGATGTAAACGAAGCGCTCTAACCAACTGAGCTAAGCAGCCTGTTTTATTTTGTATTCCTAGTATTGTTTCAATTCAGTTATTGGTGAGTCAGGTGGGACTCGAACCCACGACACCCTGCTTAAGAGGCAGGTGCTCTAACCGACTGAGCTACTGACCCATTGTGCTGACCAAGCAAATGTGCCCAGGAGAGGACTTGAACCTCCATGGAAGAATCCACAGCCACCTCAAGACTGCGCGTCTACCAATTTCGCCACCTGGGCAATTATTAAATGTCAAATAATTCACAAAACTGCCAATCCAGCGCTTCATTTTACTTGATTTCGAGCAAAAAAACAAAACCAATGTGATGGTTTATGATCAAGAACAACTTATCTTTCAAAAAGATGACTAATCTAGGCAAAACTGGTCTTGGTGTTTTCTGTAATAACCATAGCAGGTGCGGATGATGATATAAACAGGAATAGCCAACAGTCCGCCTACTACACCAGCTAAGGTAAATCCAGAAAGAATACTTAAGATGCTGATTAGAGAATTGACGTCAGCATTCGCCTTCATAATTCTGGGAGTAATGATGTTACTTTCGATTTGCTGTAAAACAATATAAAAAATCAAAACAATTAAAGCGGTGGTGTGATCTCCATGAACCCAGGCAATGATGATTCCTGGCACTGCGGCTAAGGTGGGTCCAAGATTGGGTAAGATTTCCAGCATCATGGCCAAAATTCCCAAAGGTAGGGCGAATGGTATGCCAATAAGTTGTAAGCCCAAATAAGTGATCGTACCGATCATTGTCATCACGATAATCTGTCCTCGAATCCAGCCTCCCAGTTGTTCTTCAATGTCATTGAGAAACTGACGAGCAATCTCAAAATGATGTTTGTTATTGGTAAACCAACCGATCTTTTTGTATAAATTAGGCTCATCAATAGTGAGGTAAAAGGACACCACTAGTAAAGTGAAGAAAGTAAATAAACTGCGAAAGGTGGAGTTGATGATCGAGAAAACCGTGTTTATCGAACTGCCGTAGCTGTTGGCAAGTTGATATAACTCCTGAGCTGTGAACTTGAGATTGGTTAGTTCGTCTTGGAAGAATGGCAACTGAATAGCTCTTAGCAACTGAGTTAGCTGAACAGCCAGAGGTGGTACTAGAAGAGCAAATATTGATGAAAATACTACAAACAGAAGCAAATAAACGATAATTATGCTGGCTGATCGAGATTTAATTTTTCTTTGCAGTTTATCAATGGCGGGTGTGAGAGCAACCATCACGATAAAACCAAGAAAAAAAGTAATTAAGATTTCTCTTACTTTATATAAAAACAATAGAACAAATAAAAATACGGTAGTAAAAATGACAATTGAAGGAGAAATAGCAATAATGGTTTTCTTCCGACTAAACAAATTAAACATAGAAGTTTTTTAGCTGGTTTGCTAGTATCTTTCAGTATAAATTAGTTGAGGCAAATTATCTAGTCTCTCTCAGTCGAAAATAAGAAGAAATTTATGATTAATTTGAGACCAGTTTAAAAAGTAATGACTCGACCATTTCCGTCAGATGATCGGTGTTTTTCAGCTCGAGCCATTGTTGGGGCGGATATTTCTTTAACCAAGTAGCCTGTCTTTTTGCATATCTCAGTTCTTGATTAATCCAGATTTGGGTGGCATTGGTTAAACTCAATTGATCTCTCAGGTACTCTTTAAGTGGAGAAAAACCGGTTGCAGATGTCACTAAGGGCGAAAGCGACTCATTCTTTAACAGGGCTTTTATTTCATCAATTACACCTAGCTTGAAACGGTCATTAACTCTCTTTGATATGAGCAATGGCAACTGTAATAGATCAAAGGTGGGAGCAATTTTTAAGATTTTTGATGGCTGAAAATACTTGTTTGGTTGAAAAATCCCCTCTCGAGAGTTATTAGTTTGAGATTTAGAACGAGAAGAAAACTTAGTTTCTATCTCAATTGCTCTAATTAGTCGACGGGGATTATTTTGGTCCGAGTAGTTCATAGAGTTGAATTTGGCTGGGTTGAGTTTAGTTAGCCACTTTTGTAGATCTGACAGTGATTGGTTTTCTGCCTGTTGGCGCAAAACCAAATTTGGTTTAATGGACAAAGTGGCTTGTGGATGTAATAACTGATGATGATAGAAACCAGTTCCGCCAACCACAATTGCTAAATAACCTCGCAACCAAGCTTGTTCAATGACTGGGTAGGCAAAATTGAGAAAATGAGCTACTGACCAGGATTGATCTGGAGAGATAATGGACAGGCCGTGATATTCAAGCGGCAACTGGGGATGGAGAAAATAGCGGTATTGACCGGTGTTTATTTTTACAGTTTCTTCTACAACCAGATCAGAATTGACGGGCAAACAAGTGTGAGCTTTTTGGGGCAAATCAGCTCCAGATAAAATTTCTAGTCCTTGATATACTTGTCTTGAATCAGCACCGACCAGCACTACACCCTGGAACAGTTTATTATTAATGGCAAGTTTGGCAATGAGTTCGGCCAAACCGGATTTGCCAGTTGCAGTTAGTCCTTGGATCAAGATGAGCGGTCGAGGTGCATCAGTCATGGCAGATTGATTATGGTTAAACTACCTTGGGTCGATGAGCAAAATGGGGTTGATTGATGATTCGATCAAGAAGGTGCCAGCGTTGATCTTTAACTTGATCTGGAACATCGTCTTTATATAAGCGGCTAGCAACTGTTCCAGGTCTTGGTGAGTATTTATTGACAAAACCGACTTGCCAATTTACCTCTTTTGCTAACTCTACTGTATCCTGAAACTCTGCCTCAGTTTCTTGAGGAAAACCCACGATTAAATCGGTGCCAAGCACAATTTTGGGATTGCCCGCTTGGAGCTTGGTCACTATTTTCAGGTAATCTTCTCTTGTATAACCTCGATTCATGCGAGCTAAGACGCTGTTACTACCGGATTGTACGGGCAAATGGACATAACGATCAATCTTTTGATTGGTGATTATTTCCTCTATTAACTCGTCGTGGAAATCCCACGGATTGGGCGAGATAAAACGAATTACTTTGATAGGATCTATCTGAGAAATGGTTTGTAAGAGTTTGACGAAAGGAGGGATTCCGTTTGGTTTAAGATATTGAGATTGATTTGTCGGCAATTGTTCTCTGGTGAAATTTGGATCATGCAGTAGCAGTTTGCGCAAACTCACTCCCACCTTTTCCAAACCCCAAGAATTAACATTTTGTCCTAAAAGAGTAATTTCTTCAAAACCATCTTGAGCTAACTTTTCAATTTCGGCCATGATTTCACCAAAAGAGCG
>DAOLOF010000074.1:0-3354 GCA_035416965.1 Candidatus Woesebacteria bacterium | reverse complement strand
TCAGGCATACTAAGAGGCCGAGAATTTGAAATGAAGGATATGTACTCTTTTCATGCCAATCAGCAAAATTTTGACCGCTTTTATGCACAAGTCAAACAAGCCTACATCAGGGCTTTTAAACAAGTGGGATTAACTGCCAAGGTAACTGAGGCTTCTGGAGGAAATTTCTCCCAAAAAATATCATATGAGTTTATGGTTCTCACCGACGCAGGAGAAGATGACATCTTTTACTGCGACCAGTGTGATTTTTGTGTCAATCAAGAAATTGCTCAAGTTGATACCAATAGCCCATGTCATTTGTGTGGCGCTCCAAGACTTTTGGCGGCCCGCGCCTCAGAAGTGGGCAATGTCTTTGATTTAGGAACAAAATACTCACGTGATTTTGAGTTGTTTTATACCGATGAGCTGGGACAAAAACAGCTTCCAATAATGGGATGCTATGGTTGGGGCACTACCCGCACTATGGGAGTAATTGTGGAAAAATACAACGATGAGAAGGGTATTATTTGGCCTAGAGCTGTAGCCCCTTTTGATTTGGTCTTAATTAATATCAATCAAGATCCGTCCACAGCGCAAAAAGTCTATCAGCAGTTACTTGATAATGGAGTGGATGTTTTGTGGGATGATCGAGAACAGACATCGGTTGGGAGCAAATTTGCTGATGCGGAACTACTAGGTATTCCATATCGTGCCGTCATCTCACAGAAACATTCAGATGGGATTGAACTAAAGGCAAGAGCTGAAGATAAACTCTCAGTTTTAAATCTAGAGCAGGTAATATCGCTGATCAAAGACCCTTAGACTATGGTTTGATTGTGTAATATATACTTATTTGCAAAAACTTCAGGAATAGTTTTATCTTATAGTAATATTTATATTTAGTCTGATGAATTTGTTATTGACCGATAAACAGGCAAATATTCATCTCAAACTGAAACTCTTCTTGCTAATATAATCAACAATACATTAACCCGGTGAGGAGCCCACTGTCACAAGCAGTGGGTTTTTTTTGACTCGCAGTACTCAACTTGATTGAGTATAATTACCCTACACATCAATAATTCAAACAGGTACAGAAAATATATTCATGGCTATAAAATATATCGTTACGCATTATGCTCCAGATCTGGATGCAATTGGTTCCTGCTGGCTCTTAAAACGCTTTAATCAGCAAGAGCATCAACAGGCTCAGTTTTATTTTGTCAATCCCGGCGAAAAAATGACTTCAGAACAAGCCGATCAACTACGAGTCACTCTAGATGAGGTCACTCATGTGGATACTGGTTTAGGCAAGTTTGATCACCATCAACCAGATCGAGCTTTATTAAAAGTTTGTGCCAGCAGTTTAGTCTATGATCATCTCTGTCAACTTCAACCGGCGCTTAAACAAGACACCGCCCTCAAATTGCTCGTTGATTACATTACCGAGATTGATCTATTCCAAGAAATTCATTGGCCAGATGCCGCTAGCATCCGCTACACCATGATGCTTCACGAACTGATTAGAGGTCATGAGTTGGTAGATCCCCAAAATGATCTGATTCAGCTGGAGTTTGGCTTTAAATGCCTGGATTGTGGTTATCAAATGATCAAACAAACAATACAAGCCAACCAGCAAATTGAGAAACTAGGTGTGCAATTTCAGATTACAGCAGGACCCGGTATCGCTCTTGAAACAAGCAATGAGGAAGTAATTAAACAAGCTCAAAAGATGGGTTTTTTGATTGTATTGCGCAAAGATCCCCAGCTGGGACATATTCGCATTAAAATCAGACCCGACACCACCTTTGACCTTCAGTCTTTATATGAAGCGATTAAGCAGAGAGATAAAGAGGGTAGTTGGTTCTATCACCCAGGAGGCAAAATGCTTCTCAATGGCTCTCTTAAGCACCGCAACCAAAAACCTTCATCGTTAACGCTGTCTGATACAATTGCTCTCATTAAACAAGTATACGGATAACTCCTCCCCACTTTTGTAGAGAAAAGGTTATAATGTCTCTTCTATTATTAAGCAACTCACATATATTATTAAAGTCATATGCCAGTGATTGTTAAAGCCAAGAAAAACGAGAATGCCGGAAGTTTAATCCGCAAATTTAAAAAAATTATCTCCAACATGGAGATAGTTCAAAATGCCAGAGATTCTCGTTATTTCAAGAAGCCATCCGCCCTTAAAGCCGAGCGAAACGCCGAAAAAAGACATCTTCGAAAAAAGCTCAAAACTCTTAAAAAAATGAAAAATGTTCCAGCCAGATCTCTGGAAAGCTTGAGAGAGAAGATCAACTCTTTATAGAACCATTTTTTGTTGATTGTTTTTCATCTGATTGGAAATGAATTTATCATAGAAACTATCGGGAAAACAAAACCAGTCTCAAGATTTTCTTCAATGTCTCTCTTAACAAGAATTTGTCAGCCAATCAGTTAGATTTACTCAGCTTTGGCGTGTTTGCTCTTTACCTTTGCCTTGATTTGAAACTCCCACTGATCACCGTCTGAGGTGTCAAAACTGGTCGAATTAGTTAATTGATGATAATTGATTAGATGATTACTCAGACTCTCTTCAAGATCTTTGATATCCTCGTTAATCATTCTGATATCCTCATTTAGTCCGCGTACTTGAGTGGTATCATTGAGACCAGACTGTCTTTGCTTATACACTTGAGAAGCTTCGTCTTTTGCTTGAATTGCTTCCTGATAATCGACATCATTTTCAAAGATGTTTCTGACCATCTCCTTTTTTTCCTTGAGTTTATCCTTGAGATCCATCAGTTTTTTTGCTTTGGCCTCGATCACCCCCTCAAGAGCTTGAAGCGTTTGGGTAAATTGATCTGAGTTCTTCACTTCTTGTGCAGTGTCGTCAGTTGATGAAGCCAAAGCCTCAAAAGCCAGATCGTCGGCACCCTTGATCAATGCCTGAGATTCTCCGACTGGCAGTGTCGCATTAGTCTGATTGTTTGTAGGCATAATAAAGATCCTTTCTATCTAGTTACTAAACACAGCATACAGCAAAATACACGCTTTCGCTAGCATGGACTCACTGAAACTGATAAAATACTGATGGCGCAATCGAGTAGTGGCTCCACTTGTGGAGAGGAAAGTCCAGACAGCCAAACAAATGGTGTCTTGCGCAAGCAAGAGATTCTTGAGTAATCAAGAAGCCAGTTAGAGCAACAGTGACGAACCGAGTAGCGTCGGGTGAAACGACCAAGCGATGGGTGAGAAAGGTGGTTTGTGGCAACACAAAACATTTCTTCTCGGCAATCCTCCCAGCTGCAACTGACGAACTCTACCTTATTGGCTTTGTTTCCTATCGGTTCTTTGGAACCAAGGTAGTCAAGCTCAGGCATAGATAAA
>DAOLOF010000073.1:0-3489 GCA_035416965.1 Candidatus Woesebacteria bacterium | reverse complement strand
AGGCTGCCACCATGATTGTTGGTGAAGATCAAAACCTGTTAAAGCTACTGCTTTAGCGTCGGCCGCGATCGCAACTTCATCCCAATAAAGACCAACTGGAATAGAACCAAAACGATAAAATCGTACCCACAAACCACACAAAATAGCCAAGAAAAAGCACAACAATAATAAATTTTTGAACTTTAGCATCTTTCTTTCTACATTTTTTCTGGAGCCTCAATTCCCAATAAGGACAAACCAGATCTGATGATTCGAGCAACTGACACAATGAGACTCAACAATATTAATCTTGTATGCAAATCAGCTGTCAAGATAGGCTGAGCGTTATATAAGCTATTGAATGCCTTAGCTAATTCAAAAAGGTAGTTGGCGATCAGACTAGGCTCATTGTTATAGGCCGCATCAACAACTAGTTGTTGAAAGCGATCGATCAATTGAGGTAGTTGTTTTGAGTCTAGATTATTATAAGATTCAATTAGTTCACCTGACTTAACGCTCTTCCAGCTATCAGATAATTCATGCAAATCTTGCAAACTTACTGAAGCTTTTCTCAAGACTGAACAAGCTCTGGCAAAAGTATATTGAAGATAAGGCCCGGAATTTCCTTCCAAACTTAAGGCTTCATCAATATCAAAAGCCATATCAACTTCACGACCTACTTTTAAGATTGCATACTTAACAGCTCCAACTCCGACCTTTTCAGCTAATAATTCTTTTTCAGCATCATCAAATGAAGGTTCTTTAATTAAACTTTTAGCTTTTTGGTGAGCAATGTCTAATAATTCATCGATGAACAAAACATTACCCCGTCTTGAACTCATCTTGCCGTGGCCTTTAATTGACATATAGCCATAAGATAGATGTTCAAGTTGTTCGCGCTTTCCAATACCTAGCTGCTCACAAACAGCAAACAATTGATGAAAAGCTAATTTTTGCTCTGGTCCTACCACCCAATGCAGTTTGTTTGCCCTTAACTCCTTGAGTTTAATCTCGACCAAAGCCATATCTTGAGTGATGTATAGAGAAGTGCCATCAGCTTTTCTAACAATAGTGTCTGGCAGGTGATATGACTCGAGCTGAGTAATCACTGCTCCATCTGACAACTGTTTAAAAATGCCTTTAGCCAGGCCATGATCAACCATTTGCTGTCCAATTTGATAGTGCTGACTTTCGTACCACACTTTGTCCCAGCGATTTCTCAATCTTTTTAAAGTAAGCTCTTGACCTTGATAAGAAAGAGATAATACATGACGCCATAATTGCCAAATTTCTGGTTGGCGCTGTTCCCAATCCAACACCAATTGACGAATTAATTGCTTATTTGTTTCATCTAAATCAAAAGCTTGGCTTGCTTTGACATACAAGTTATCAACAAAGCGATCGGGACGCATCGACAGTTCTTCTGGTGAATACCATTTTGAGGGATCAGATGCCCAAATATGTGCAGTTGGTTCAAGCGACTGATCTTTTCGAGCATATTGAAGGAATCCCCACATCAACTTGGCTATAGCGATTCCTCGATCGTTATCCATTTTTTCATATACTACATTTATACCCACAGCTTCCCAGAGTCGACCTAGAGACATTCCCACCAAATTATTTCGTAGATGACCAATATGCATCGCTTTATTGGGATTTGGCGAAGTGTGTTCAAGCCCCCAAATCAGCTTTTTGCGTGTTGAAGATTTTTCTGGAGAGTCAATAAGCATCTGACGACCAATCATATTTAAGTAGTATTGAGGTGAAAGAAAGATATTGATAAAACCTGGTCCAGCCACCTCTAGTTTAGAGACAATTTGCTTATCGATTAATCCTTCTTCAATCAACGACTCTAATTGCTGTTTTAGTAAAAAAGCTAATTCTCGAGAGGAATCAATTCTGTATCGAATATATATTTCTTGCTTTAATTGCGAGAATAATTTCAGTGAGATATTACAGGCAAAGTCTCCAAGATGAGACTGTTGGGGTCTAGTCAGTTCCACATCAGACTTTTTCACTAAAGGCAATTTGGAGATAAGATTGACAAGTAATTCTTCAACTGGTGAGTGGTGTTTCTGAGTAATCGACATAATTTATTCATTAGAGTCTATACGCCACATTATATCTTGATTACTAAATAATTTAGAGTTGTCAAATCTTAGATTATCAAACTCTAAAAACTCTCCTTGATCTTTTAACACTAAATTTTCTTGGGCTTGAACTCGTTTGGGATCGGTAGCAGTATAAAACCAGTAAAACATAGCTGGTCTGCCCCATGATCGAGAAACATAAATCAAGTTATTAGGGTTATTGTTAGTTGCGGATTGAATCTCTTTGATAAGATTCGGATACCCAGCTTGCCAATGACTGGCAGATTTGTGGGGATAAATCTGCCAATAGTAATGAAAGTAACCAACTATGAAAAATAGATATACTCCACCAACCAACATTTGAATAACTGGCTTAATCTTAAACCAAAATTCATTTCTGCTGAAACCACCGACTGCTTCCCATAATTTAATCCAACCAAAAGCAATTATTACGATCCAAACCGGAAGTGTTGGCAGAATTCTCAGCGCATGAGGAGTTGGTTGAGTCAGAGCCGCGGGAACGATGCCAACCATTAACCAGACAAACAAAAACCAAAGAAGGGGACTTTTCTTATGACGCCACAGTTTATAAATACCCCCACACAACAAAAGAGCATCTGGAAGGTAAAATAACCCAGTATACCCAACAGAATGACGCGGGTTAATATCACCAGAAATAAATAAAAAATCTAGAGAAAAGTGAGAAAAGAAGTTTTGCACAATCTCTTTACCAGACATTAAATAGCGATGAAATAACAAGCGAGAAAGCCATCCATTACCTGAAAGTTCTTTAAATAAGTTGCTCTCTGTAATCGGCTTAATATCGCTCAAAATGCTTGTTTCGGCAAATCGTTGAGTGACACTTGAACTTAATAACTGCGTCCCAATTGGGACTAACATCAACACCAAAACAATAATCCCTAAAGTTGCTCGAATTTTTTGTTCAAGCAAATTATTAATAATTTGCTTTTTATTAAGATAAAGCGCGATTATCAAACCAGTCATGCCTAAAATCGGCGCTATCACTCTCGTAGCATGATAGGCATACATAGATAAAATAAAACATAGAGCCGAACAAAATAAATAAGAATTTTTAGCAGAATGCCAAAAATGGATAATCATGATAACTCCCCATAGCAACAAACAAGAAGCCAAATTCACTTCCCATGCCGCTCGAGAAAACTGTATTGCCCAGGGATTGATGGCTGTAATCAACATCGCCCACCAGCTGAGTTGAGCTGGTTTTTTTAAAGATAAAGATAGAGCAAGTTGTTGACTCAAAAACCCAATGCCAATCACAATGCCCATGCCTGCCAAAACACTTGGCAACCGCACTGCCCACGAATTGAGTCCCCCAAGACCCACAAATGGTGCAACTACATAAAAATAGAGACTTGGTTTCCAGTCACCGAATGATTCA